>JAQXZK010000078.1 GCA_029227175.1 Bacteroidales bacterium
ACAAATGCTACGAACAAGAATGTAAACTGGTCGAGCAGCAACACATCAGTAGCTACGGTGAACAACGGACTTGTGTCGGCAAAGTCTGCGGGAACTGCTACTATTACATGCCGTGCTGCGGATGGCAGCGGAAAATATGCAACTTGCAAGGTGACGGTAGAGTCTGCAACGATTTATGTCACAAGCATAACGCTGAACAAGAAATCTGCTTCTCTGTATGTTGGAGAAACCACACAACTCAATGCAACTGTCAGCCCAAGTTCAGCGACTAACAAAAGTGTAGGTTGGACATCCGATGATGCATCTGTTGCCACGGTATCATCTACAGGACTTGTCACTGCGAAATCTGCCGGCACTGCCACTATTACATGTAAGGCAAAAGACGGAAGCGGAAAACAAGCGACGTGCAACATATCGGTAAAAGAGAATGTGAAGCCAACCTCCATAACGCTCAGCGCATCCAAGGCTTCACTCACTGAAGGAGAAACCCTACAATTGAAAGCTACGGTAAGTCCATTTGATGCTGTCGATAAAACCGTGACATGGATGAGTGACAATACAACCGTCGCAACCGTGGACAACAATGGTCTTGTCACCGCAAAGAGTGCCGGCACAGCCAACATCATTGCTACAACCTCCAACAATCTTGCCACTGTCTGTGCTATAACCGTGAAAGAGAAAGTCATAGGAGAACCACCAGTATGGTCTGGGAATTATAGGGTTACTTCCAGTCATGTGGAGAACAATCCTACGAGGAAGTATCAGGATGGATTTGAAATGACTATTGCGGCGAAAAACGGATTGTATTATATCACTTCCATGTTTGGTGATGACCTTACAGAATACAATGACGGAGGATTCAAGTTGTATGACAATGGAGATGGTACTGCAAAGATTGATGTATCATACTACAATATCCTGAAATATACCGATAATGAAAGTCCGTTATATGCAATATATGTGTTTGATGAGACAACGGATGATTGGGCTGACACATGGACACTGAAAATGAATGAAGACGGAACAATAACTGTAGGGGACTTCTATGTAGCAGCCTTTTCATGGGTGGAAGATGAGGAGAAATGGAAAAATGGACAGTTGGAGGCATTGTATTACAGCATGACGGCCAAGATAGAAGATGTCACAGGTATTTCTGAGACAATAGCCGAACCGCCTGTTATTCATATTGAGAATGGGACTGTCTGGGTAGATGAAGCGGCATACATTACGGTGTATAAAGACAATGGTATCAAGGTCTATTCCGGAAAAACCAACCGCATCGAGAACCTGTCCAGTGGATTGTATATTGTCAAGATAGGCAGTCAAAGCAAGAAAATCCTGATAAAATAATGCTCCAAGGGGTTACTATGCCTAACTACCCTTCATAAACAGACAAAGGAACAATAATAACAAACTTAGAAGTTGCGCCCGACACGGAATAGGGTAAACAAAAATGGCAGATTCAAAAAGTTATTTGGCACCTTTGGGATTAGCGTTGGTGGGAGCCCTCTTCGGAATTGGTCATTTCGGAGGGTTGAACAAAATTCTCTTCGGGTCAGATAAAGAGTATGAAAATGTTAGCGATTCATATACGAATAATTCTTATTCTTCGGACTATGGCGGCGAAATCGTATTTCTTGGAACAGATAGCAATTCCGATGGCTACATATTCCAAGGAAATATTTCTCTTGAAAGGATTATCTCTGGCAAAACAGAATCGTTTTACTTGTTTAACAAAGGTGGTATTGACTATGTAGCAAAATCAAAAAGCGGCCCCTATTATCGTCTCTCTAGCCGTATGACTATCAACGGTATAGATTATCAATATTGATTAACTATCTAAAAGTTGCACCCGACACGTATCAGGGTATAAAGCAATGAAAAATATATCAAAATTCTTTATCGCTCTCTCGATGGTTCTCACAGGGATTTCATCAGTAAGTGCGCAAAGCGACTATCTGCTCAACTATGGCTCAGGAAGTCCTTCATGGTGTTGGAAAATGCAGTAAGGTATAAACGCAATGAGTATGCAAAATGCCATGATGCAACAGCAAATTCTCAACTATTATCGACAGCAAGCCGCAGCTGCTACCCAATGGATGCAGACTAACCCTTGCACACCGATGCCTGGAGTCGTGACCTACGATGGTGTTTATGTCACACCAGAAACCGTTAACAGTTATCGTAAGGAAAATGTGACTTGTGAACATTGCGATGGCGGATATAACTACCGTTCCGTGTATATGGGTAATGGTGAAACTCGACGAGTAAAAAGCAGATGTAGCTGGTGTCATGGAAAAGGCTATGTGACAAAAACCGTCAAGAACGAATAAAAACTCTATAGAGGTTACATTCCATTATAACATACCATAAAGATTATATAATGAACTTAGAAGTTGCGCCCGATGACGTATTAGGGTATAAGACAATGAAGAAGATTTTTGTAGTTGCATTTGCTCTCATCGCTTTAGTAGGTGCCAATGCATTTTACGTAAATGCGAAAACAACCAATGCTGAAGTTGCGCCTGTGATATCGGATGTCACTGTGCATGTAGCAGGGAATGATGACGGACACTGTCATTATTGCGGTCCCAACAAATGCCCGTATTTTAGAGCGAAGAGCGGCGCAGACCCTACGACATGTAAATGCGGACATTCCAAGCGTTCTCATATTGACAAGTATTAAGCATAGTAGTTGTCTTGCTATAGACTTTCAAGGAAGTCTCTATACTTGAATTGTAGGAAGTAGTAACGGTTATTATATAGGCGATGACATAAAGAGGTGGGAGCTTGACGTTCCTGCCTCTCGTCAATAGAATTACTCATCACATTAAAACGAACGATTATGAAGCGGTTTAAGAACAATGAGACCATTGAGGTCTTGGGAGCATCATTCAATGGTGTGAAAGAAATGATAGAACACGCAAGAAAGCGAATGCCAAAGGATGGTGTGTATGTGGGTGAAGATTCACAACTTTATCCTTGCTTTGATAGCGAGGACTATATGTATGAGAATCG
>JAQXZK010000079.1 GCA_029227175.1 Bacteroidales bacterium
GTCCGAACGAGTTTGGCGACCTTCTTCTCTGCTCCCTTCCCGAACTCTACCCGGGTAGGAGCGAAGTACTTAAAATCAATCATTATGTGTGTCGGTTTTTTTTATGTGGTTTATATCAACGTTTGAGTCCCAGCTGCTCAAAGACCTCTCTGACCTGTTTCCATATATTATCTGCCGTGAGTATGCCCGACTCGCGCAGAGCGTTGTTCCGGAAAGCATCTACACTCAGGTTGTCGCTCACAATCTTGATGGACGCAACGAGTTCAAGCCGGGGCGAAAAGGCTGCTATGTAGTTCAGTTCCATGTCGAAGAGAGCGGGCGATGTCATCTCGGTCGAGGTGACAAAGTCGTTGTTGGTGTAGCATGGATAACCCTGGTCTGACAGGTGGAGCGGATTGGCGTGGTCGACGAAATTATATTTGCCGAGTACCAGGCGGTGAGAGTCACTGACAGGAGTGACTGTCCCGATTTCGAGTTTGTTACTGCCGGCATAGCCGATGTTGACAATGCGTGTTCCTTCAGGTAATTGGCTGCAAGTCTTGATGACATTGCCTGCGCCGACTCCCATCAGGACACATTCCATGTCGGGAAAGAAATCACGGCAACGGTTGTATTCAGCCTCTTCGGCTGCGAGTATGACGGTACGCACGTTTGGGGTTGTCATGGTGGTTAGTCTGATATATGTTTATATGATGTTATTTGTTCACTTTGATGGTTGCAGCATAGGCACTGTTGCACAGACCTAATACGGCCGAGATAAGGAAGAGCACTTCGACGCCCAGTACATTCCAGATCCATCCTCCAAGCAGTGCAATGAAGATGGTGATGAAATGATTGACCGAGATGCCCGTGGAGATGGTTGCCCGCATCTCTTCTTTGTTGTCGGAGATGTCCTGCACATATACATTGGAAGCCATGGAGGCCAGTGAAATGACCGAGTCGAGTATGTAGTTTACACAGCAGATGATGAACGCCGTATGCATGGAAAAGAGATGATGGGCATAGCCGTAAAAGAAGCACACGATGACCAGTATCAACGTATCTGCAATCATGACCGTTTTGTAGCCTATTCGGTCGATACATTTTCCCACCCAAGGAGCCAGGACAAAGCAGGCAATTGCCGAAATGGCAAACAGCATACTGATGACACCGGCGTCTGCTCCGTAGAAAAGAATCAGCACGTATGGACCGAACGTGAAGAAGACCTGCTTCCTTGCTCCGTAGAATACTTCCAGCATGTAATACTTGGTAAACTTCTTGCGGAAGTAGAAGCGGCTTTTGGATTTGTCCGTTATGCTCTTGCCCGACATGTGGAAAGAGACGAACATGGAGAGTGCTATAAATGACGCGGCAATCAGAAACACCGGATTGAACAGTTTGGTGGATGCTATAAAGGCAAAGGCGATAATCACTGCAGCATAGCCAATGAGATTTCCAATCTGATAGATGGCATTCTGATACCCCAGTGCCTGTCCGCCTCGTCCTTCTTTGGAATACTCTAACGAGAGGGTGTTTTTCATGCCGAGCTGTATGTGTTCTCCTACGGAGTAGATAAAGATGGCCAGGATGACTAATACTTTGACCGGAGAAATCAGTGCCTGCATGAACATGCCCGCTGTCATGATAATCATGCCAATCTTATACATCCGTTCGGCTGAGGAGCGATAGAAGACAGCCAGAATCAGGACGAGCAGCAGTCCGGGGAGTTCGCGGAAGAATTCGGTCACGCCGCGGTCAAGCTCATTCATCTGTACGACTTCGGCCATGTAGTTGTCGATGACTCCTTTGTAGAGTCCGAATCCGATGGCCGAGAGCAGGAGCGAGTAGAAAAGTGCCTGGTAACTGGAGTTCTCCTTGAATATGTGATTCAGTTTAATGTTCATGGGTTCTGTTATCGAGTTTTCGTGGACTATTTCTTTCCTTTGTTGATGATGTAGATGCCACATGTAGCCAATGCACCTGCCACGATATACTTCAAGTGGAATGTTTCGTGCAGGCACAGACAGGAGGTGAGGGCCCCAATGACGGGAATTAACGAGTTGTATATCGCAACCTTTCCAATGGGGTTGCACGTCAGGAGTTTGTTGTATAAGGTAAAGCCTAACGTGGAAATGCCGATGAGCAGGAGCAGGATGATGATCCCCACAAAGGTTACGTGGGGCAGGGTTCCACCAGCCAGGATACCGGGAATGACGAGCAGCAGTCCGCCCAGCGACAGGCTGTAGCCCGTACCGACAAATACATCCACGCGTTTGTCTATGCCTCTTGTCATGAGTGCTGCAAAGGCTGAGCATGTCGCATTGAGGATAATCATTCCGTCACCTAACCAGGTGAAATGGCCGCTTTCCTTTCCGCCAAGATTCAAGGCTAAGATGCCCATGAATCCCATTACACAGCCAATGACTTTCCGGATGGTCATCCTGTCGCTCTTGAAAAAGACACAAGCCAGGATGACGACCATAAAGACACTTATCGAGTTGAGAATGGCAGCCCGCGATCCTTCGCTATGCGAGAGTCCGAAGTAGAAAAAGGCGTAGTGGAATGTCGTGTTCAATAGCGAGAACAGCAGGACATACCACCAGTCAGAATTTTTGCGCAGCCGGAAAGACTTGCCTTTGCTGCCGGCAACACATAGAATGATGAGTCCCGAGCAGAAGAACCGGATGCCGGCAAACAGCATTTTGCTGCCTGTCATGGATGGTGTGATGCTAAACTCTGCAAATCCTAATTTGATAAGCGGGTAGGCCCATCCCCAGACAATCGCTGCAGTGAGTGCAAACAGAGACACCCAGAGCGGCCGCTGAAAGATGCTGAGCGTTTGCCGTCCTATATCAGTTGTTTCCTTCACGTCGTTGTTTTACTTCTTGTTTGATACGGCCGTCGGAGTCCAGTTCTTAAAGAACGACAGCACTTTCTTCCGGTTGTATCCGTTGCCTTCTTCCAGTAGGGAACTGTCTTGGATGTGAAGCACTGTGCCGTCTTGTCTCAGCACGACCAGCACCGGGTATCCGAAGCGCCCAGCATTGTCCAGGCGTTCCATCAGTTTGGGCGATGACTTACGAGGAACGTAGTTCACGTGGATATAGATGTAGTTGTCGTTGATGACCTGTGCTATCTCTGCGTCTTTCTGAATGAAGTCGGCAAACATCAGGCACCATCTGCACCAGTTCCCGCCAACCTGACAGATGACGTATTTCCCGCCGGAGGCTGCTTGAGAGACTGCCTGGTCTATTTGCATCATAGGGTCTATTTGCTCGTCGTACACTTTGACTGTCTGGCCGCGTACTACCGTCAGCGTGGCACACAGGCATATGAGCGTCCAAAAAAATCTTTTCATTGCTTTGATGTCTGTCAGGAATGAAGAATCTTGTTTCAGAGTGCCAAAATCTGTTCGGCATGTATCTTGGTCTTTATTTCCTTCGGCCCCATGATGCGCTCGATGATGCCTTCTTCGTTGACCAGATACGTAGTGCGTATGGTCCCGATGGTACGACGCCCACAGGCTACCTTTTCTCCCCAGCATCCCAATGCCTGCAAGAGTTCCGTCTCTGTGTCGGCAATCAGGGGGAAGTCCAGTCCTTGCGCTGCGGCAAATTTGGCCTGCGTCTCTTGCTTGTCTTTGCTCACACCGATGATGGCATAGCCCTTGGCTGCCAGTTCGTCCTTGTGTGCCTGTAAAGAGCATGCTTCGGCTGTGCAACCCGGAGTGTTTGCCTTGGGATAACTGTAAAGCACAATCTTGCGGCCGCGGTAATCGCTTGCCTTGATTTCATTTCCAAACTGGTCGGTGCCGAGTCTCTCTGGAATTCTGTCTCCTACGTTCATATACGATATAATATGTTATGTTTGTAAATAGTTTATTTATGACCATGAAAGTCGCTAAGTTGTTTGATGTACCAGTCCGAACGGCTCCTGTCCTGATTCCTTAGGCAGAAGGTCTCATCCTTCACCTCGTCGACCTGTCCTTTCCGGTGGACCAGCACGTATCGCCGGGGTGCTTTCTCGGGAACGGTCTTCACCCGGTAGATGGCTTGCAGCCTAAAGCCTTTGATGAGGCATGTAGCGGTGAAGTCTTCCAGGACCTCAGGGGGAATGATGACCGAAAATACACCGTCGTCTTTCAGCAGTCCGTACGCTCCTCCAATGAGAATAGGGAAGGGTAGACTCGAGGTGTGTCTGGCTATGGTCTTGCTTTCGTTCCTACATTTCAGGCTTTTGTCAAAATAGGGTGGATTGCACACGATACAATCAAACTGCTCTGAATCGGACGTTTGTAGAAACTCTTGAAAAGACCGGTGCAGAAGTGTGAACCGACCGGCCCATGGAGACGCGCTGAAGTTTGCCCTAGCATCTATCACCGCCTGCCCGTCAATCTCTATGGCCGTAATGTGGGCCTCGGGGCAGCGCTGGGCAAGCATGAGTGCGATTACACCGGTTCCGGTACCAATGTCAAGAATCTTGTTACCGGCAGCCGACAAAGTCCCCAAGAGGTCACTGTCAGTCCCTACCTTCATGGCAGCATGAGATTGCTGTATGGTAAATTGCCTGTATGAGAACTCGTCATTCTTGCCCATTGTATGCGGTATTGCCTACAAAAGTAAGTCTTTTGTCCGAAAAAACGATGCCAATGCCGCTTTTATTATGGCCGCCCTCGCAAAAAGGTGCCGCTACTGCTTCCTGACAATGGGAGATTGTTTTCTGTCAACAGGGACAACGATGACAACCTTTTCTCCTGGTGCTCTGTGTTGCCGGTATTTCCCTCCTCTTGTTTCGACAGTGGGGACGATGGGGAATAGGCCCCTGCATGGGTTTCATCCTTGCAAGGGTACATCCCATTGTTCGCATTACAAAACATTTTGCAAGGAAATTTTGCAAAGCCATTCCATCTCGCTCCCTCTGCCCCGTGTCGGGAATCGCCGGACAGTGTGCCGCCGGCCTTTGTCAATGGTCAAACCTCCTCCGCGCACCTGCCGGAACGTCTGCTACATGAGCAAACACTCCCAGTGCGTGTGTAAATCATCTTTGTCGGGTGACAAACACGCTTTACACATGTGTAAATGATATTTGTCACCCTGGCAAACACCATTATCACGCGTGTAAATGCCCTCTGTCACCCCGACACACGTTCCTGTCACGCGTGAAATGGCTTCTGCCACCCCGCCATACACCATTTTCACACGTGCAAACTCCCTCCGTCACCCCACCAAACGCTCTTTACACACAAAACAGGAGACTTTGACACACTGACAAACGCCTTTGTCACATGTGTAAACGGAGTTTGCTACCCCGACAGACGTTCTTTACACGTGTGTAAACGATGTTTGCCACACAGACAGACGTTCTTGTCACGCGCGTAGCATCTTTTACCAGTCGGGAAAGCACTCTCATACAGAGCCTCGGGCGTTGCGCAAGGCTGGCATTGAAAGCAAAGCCAGGAGCATGTCCTTACATGGAGGTAGCAAAGGATGGGCCGATGAGTGGTACAAAAGAGTGGGATGACTACAAAGACCAATACGGGAACTTAAAAAGAACCTTCATAAACTGACAGACTCTAACTATCCATAGAACGCAAGGGCAACCCGCACACAACACGTGGGTTACCCTTGGTCTATTGTTGCCAGCCATATCGGAAAAATCCGTATGGGCAGAGG
>JAQXZK010000080.1 GCA_029227175.1 Bacteroidales bacterium
AAGAAATGAAACAATATAATGCCCCGTCACCAATTGTATCAGTTTAGTGACGGGGCATCTATTAGATACTGATTCCAAGTTCTCTGAGTGCGGTATTCAAATCGCAGCACCTGACATCGATAGCCATGCAGGCATCCGGAATCATCACACGGTTTTTGCGTAGCGGATTGCTTTTTTCATAAGTAACTAAAACCATCTTCTTAGCAGCTGCTGTAGCTACCAAATAGGAATCCGCAACATTGGTATACCCGGAAATTGCTGAGTCAGAAAAGTGAACAGGACTACGCCGTGCCCAATTCACGGTTTCAGCTAATTTAGCCAACACGTCGCCATCTTGAGTTAAAAAGAAACCTTTGGGAGCGTACTGACGTATCCAATCCGTAAGTTCATCTCCTCCTCTGTCTATTTCATCTTTCACTTTATCAATGGAGTAAATCTTTCCGGAATTAATCAACTCCACCATTTTTCTCCAAAAAGTAGGCCACACATCCATCGGAAGATTCTTTTTGGATTCTACGAATATATTGGTATCGAATAGGTATTCCATGCCGCATCAAATGTTATTGGTCATAAAACTATCATACGTTTTACCGTATAATCCAGTTAACCTGTATGCCTCAGTATAACTCAGTTGTCTGTTATTCACTGCATTTCTAACATGTATTGCAAAATTGCGTCCAACACGTTTGACACTTGTGAGATAGAAACTTCCTCCAGAAGAGGTCTTTTTTACATTGACAGGCCTTTTGCTATAAGAGAGCCAAAACTCCCTATAAGCAGCATCCGACATCAATCCCAAATCATGTGCCCGCCTTGCTATGACCAATTCGCTTACCTTAAATCTACGGGATGCAAACTTAGTATCATTATTCCAGACTTCACGTAAAACAGAAGCAGGGACTAAGAACTCTGCTGCAACCTTATCACAGTATTGTTCGGTTATTTCATAGTGAAATGTTTCACTCCCTGCATGCCCAGCACTCTTACCTAACATAAGATGAGTAACTTCATGAACAAGGGTAAACAATTGGGCACTCTTGCTATCAGCGCTATTTATAAAGATATATGGGGCTTTTTCATTGACCAATGCAAATCCTCTACATTCGCTGACTTTTAGTAACCTGTGTGTATTGTTTCCTACTACACCATTATATGCCAAAAATACCCCTGCATCTTCAACTCTTTGTCCTATATAACTCAATGCTGCATCAGATGAAGACATACTGAATGCCCATTTAGGATCTAAATCCAATATGCTACGCAATTTATTAACAGCTTCGCTAATAGACACTTGAGTGTTTATAGAGCCAATAAAGGAGCACGTCTCGATTTCATTTTCCAATAAATACTCCTCCAGCCATTCTTGTCTTGCCTGAACGTTCATAACTGTATCATACACATTCAAGTCAAAATGGTCTTGCTGTCCTGCTTCCCCTCTAAACATCGGGAAAGGGATAACTTCCTCGGGTCTATTGTCCATGAAGAGGTATACAAGAGGAACATAAAATTTAACGGCAAATCTCTTCAACTGGTTCAAAGTAGGCTGTTTCTTTTGAGGCAACCAACTATCTAGCAAAGGAAAAGCCTCTATCGCTTTTTCTTCGCTAACACCCGCTCGTTGAATAGCCCAACGAAGTATGTCCGGTTGAATATTTACTCTTTCAATTGCCATGATTCGCATGATTTCTTCTTTGCAAATTTACAACAAATATCTCAACAAGAGGCACAAAGGCTTTAAAATCTTACACTTAGTTGGTGTATTTTAACGTTTAAGCACCATAAGAATGCGGCTTTTCAGCATATCACCTTTTACCATCCGAAAAACTTACCGCCGTCATCACAGGTTTTCTCCCAGTCGGATTTGCCGGAATAACGGTTGTGGCGATGCTTCTTGTTGTTTCTGGATACGAGAAACAGTATGACCAGTATGATGATTATAGGACCCATATTCACTTATTGCTATAGAGTTGTCTTGTTACGAATTTCAATATCAACATTGGGTCGAAGTACTTGCCGTCACTCCACCTGCATGAGATGTGCAGGTGTGGCCCTGTCGTTCTCTTGCCTGAGTTTCCGCTGATTGCGATAAGTTGCCCGGCATAGACTCGCTGCCCTTTCTTTACCATCATCTTTGACAGATGTAGGTAGGAGCATACGCAGATACCATGGTCTATACTCACATAATACCCGCCATTTTCCGAGTAGCTTACTGCAGTTACCTTACCGGAGAGCATGGTGTACACCCTGTCGTATCTGGCTTGTAAGTCCAGACCACTATGCATCCTCTTCCGTCGTCTGTTCATCGGATCCTTGCGGATGCCAAACGGAGAGGTGACATGTAAAGTCCTGAGTGGATAGGCCACCATGGGCATATAGGCACTCAGGCTATCGCTGGGCGGTTTCATTATATCGGCGTTGTCTATGTCGTCATCAGCCTCGTCTAAGGAGGGGGATTTACTCTCCACAACCACATGAGACTTACGGCAGTTATACCCGACCGTATTGAAAGTAGATGCTTCCTTTGTCTGTGCGGAGCAGTCAATATGAATGAACATACCGACCAGAGCAGAGATAAGGATACGCCTTCTCCAATGCAAAGGTACAAACAATTTCTCTAATACCCAAAATATTGAGGTAATATTTAACCAAAGACAAGACATTGTTTCTCTCTATTTTATAGCACATGCAGACACCCAATAATATGGGCTAATCAGAAAACAAGCTCTTGTATAACCGCCTTGCTATCCGAGCAACTTTAGAAATATATCTCGGGTCTTCAGCATAGCCGATGCGTTTGAGGAAATGCAGGTAGTTGCCACCTTGATACCGGTATTGTATCATGCGCTTATACCCAACCACACTGTCCTCCCAACTGGCAAACCGATAGTAGTCCCTTCTCTTGCTGTCATACAATCCGAACAGGTTGTTATACTCCTTGCAGACGCGACTGCTGAAATTGCCGGTCTCCAGTACGGCTTGTGCGAGCACGAACAGTTTGTTTGAAAGTCCCACTTCTCCGAGTACGTCTTTCAGATTCTCCAGGTTAAGTTCTCTTGGTGTCCATTCTACATAACTGAACACTTTCGGTTTACTGACGTGTGATTTCCGAGCTGCCAAACTATCCCTTGTTGCTATCTTATTCTCGTAGTAGGCAATCAGACTTTCTATTTCCTCTACCGACATTCTTTCTTGTGTGATATGCATGGTGGAGTCGGTTTGTTCATGCATATCTCCAGCCTCCTCTTCGTCCTGGCAGTTGATGGAGAGGTATTCAAGTGAATAGAAATGGCATGTTGTTTCCTGAGCAGTGGCATGAACCATTACTGCATTTAATAGCAGTGATGCGATGATTGTTTTTCTTTTCATACTGCGAAGTTACCCACTATTCCATATCATAATAATACGACGTGAATATTCCTTATTTTATTGGGGATTAATCGCTTTATTGGTTCTAATTGCGCTTTCCATTAGAACCAATAGGGGCAATTATCTTGCAAACTTAATGTATTGGGTATCATTTTCCTGTTTCCACTATAATCCAAAGTACCTTTGCTAACAGAATTTATCATTAAAACATGTACCGTATGACAGAAAAAAAATTCCACAGGGAGGAATATCCTTTAGACATCCTCAGTGAGTTCGGTCTCACGGAGGAGATGATTTACGACCTTCCTGATTTTGTTCACGACAAGATCGAGATGGGTGGTATGTCGCCGTTGCTTCCCATTTCCATCAAGCAGCCGTTCGGCTTTACCCAATGCCATGCCAGGTTCTGTCTGGTAGAAACCGTCTATGGTGTAGAAGCGTTGTTCGTGCCCAAACTCAAAGAGGTTGACCTCTCCAAGTTCGATGAACATGACATGCAACTGCTCCTTAGCGGCAAGGCCATCGTTGCAGACATCACAGAGGGCAGTGATACTATCAAAGCCTTTGTGCAGATAGACAAGGACACCAACAACGTTGTCTATACGCCATCGCAGATTATCGGACGCAACCTGCAGACAATCTGCAATGAGTTCGATTTGTCAGGTGAAGACCTTCAAGGCTTTTGGACGGGCAGCTTGGTCACTGTAGAAGTGCCAGACTCCAAGGGTGCGCCCACTATGGTTACCATTGGTGTAAATCTCCTTTCTGAGAAAGGTCTTGAGATAGTCCCCGGCGATGCCTGTCGTTGGGAGAACGTCGTACGCCAGCCTATTCCAGAATACTCCTTTGGCAATGACGGCTGCTGGATCAACAGAAACGGCGTGCTGTCGTATGTCCCCGATAACGAGTTCACCCAAGACATCATTGATGCCATGGAGCGCAACGCCCATGCCAACGGCATTCCGGTGGAAGAACTGCGAGAGAGCGAGCAGCGTCCTTATCATCAGGAAAGCTACCAGTCAGAAGAGACGCGCCAACTCACACGATAACCATTTATCAACAATAAAATCATATCACAATGAATTATCCCGATTACGACACCCTGCGCGAGCAATACGAGGCAGGAAACATTTCGGCTGTGGATTTTGTCATCCAGCAGTCGCCTGAGATTACCGAAGACTACAATCAGTTCTGCCGCGACGAAGGTCTCGACCCCGACAGCGACAGTGCAGCCAAAGCCTTCATGGACTTCCGTGAAGAGCTGTTCGAAGAGAGTATCAGCAATTAGTCCATCACTTTCAATCATTACCAATCATGAGCATCCGTTCAGAAGCTATGCCCTACAGAGGAGAG
>JAQXZK010000081.1 GCA_029227175.1 Bacteroidales bacterium
ACAGCAAATGTGGTCAACCTTGCAAGACGAGAGTCAGTCCAAGTAGCTCTTGCAGCCTGATATTCCACGCGTGGAACGCAACTTTACGGGAGTGGTGGCTCCAGACGTGACTGAAAATGAAAAAATCGGCCCCAAAAACAGAGCCGATGATATAAAAAACGATGAGTCTGATAGGAAAAATAAGGGGAAGTCTGCCGGTTGACTCAAATTGAAGGAATTAAATGACTGTCCCTAATTAGCCCCTCTGATTTTTCCGCTAAGCCCTGAAAACAACTTGCCATACATCGTGAGATGAGAAAGCCTGAAATCGCTGTATGCCGAACGGCACGTACGGTGGTATGAGAGGACGGGAAACGTGTAGGTGGGAGATAAGCGCCTACGATTAGCGTTTACCTCCTACTTGATTGGCAGTACCTCCCTGAGGTACTATTGTCCTCTTTCGGGGGTACTCGAGTACCCTCCCCAGGGTACTGTTGTTATCTCTAAGAGAGTACTGACTAGCTCCAAATCCTAATGATTAAGTGGTTTAATCTATATCTATCTTCAACGGCAGGAAAGCTTTTCTGTAGTCTATTGATAGATTTGGGTTAAGTTCATTTTTCTCATAAGGAAACTGTAAGAGACGAATTCTCCGTAAAATTTGTCCCCGTGAAACTTTTACTGGCTCTATTTGGCCTTTCTTCTGTGTTTAGGAAATATAACGGGAGGTTATTGTTAATCGAAGACGCAGGGAAGAGAAACCAATTGGTAAAGTAATGTTTTTGCTATTCGTTTGTGCCCTTCCTTGCCAGGGTGGAGCCTATCTGTTCTTTCGTTATGAAAGTAATGTGTTTGCCCATCCTCTAACGGATATAGTCCGCTGAGGCTATTAAGGTCGATGACCGGCATTGCCCAAAGATTTCCAGCTTCTTTAATAGCATTGATATAATCATCGATGAAATGTCCACACACATTCATGTAATTTTCGTCAGGTTGGATATTGTTATCGCCAAAGGCAGCGAATGCTCGGTGTATAGGTGTTAGGAGTACGATTTGTTTGTCTGGATAGAGTTTTTTTAGGGTGCACAGTCCTTGATTGATTCGTCCTTTGAATGTGTTGTCTTTGTTGAAGACTCGGTGTGCGCGTTCTACGGTTTGTTTCGGTTCTCCATGTGCTTCTTCCACTCTTTTTGTTTCTATGCTCCACCATTCTCCCAGAGGAATCCCTGCGTTGTAGTCGTTGGTGCCAATAAAGATGATGATAGCATCTACTTCGTTGCCTATTTCTTCTTTGAGTTGGCTTGCTTGTCGGGGAATATCGTCCCATTGTCGTCCGTTGATAGCATAGACAAGTGGATTGATATTCAGCCACTCAGCCAAATACTCCCAGTAACATTTCTCTGTGCCAATGCGACATTTGTCTGTGATTGAGTCACCTAAAAAAGCTACTCGTTTCCCTTTCCAGGGATGAACGAATGTTTGTTCTTGCAGGCTGAATTTTTGCATGCAGAAACATTCAGCTGCGGTAAAATCCCATAGGGGTTGTATGCCCAATAATAGGGTAGCTAATGAGAGTGATGCTATTTTATGGCTTTTCATGGTTGGTGTTATGTTTATTTTGTGCTTTTATTTAGTATAAAAGTTGATAATTTCTTCTATGGCATGTGCACAGGCCGGGCAGAAATCTTTGCAAGTATTTGTTCTCATTCTACAGTCATCGGCTGGTCTGAACACACCGTGAAAGACATATCCACCTCCTTCAAAAACGCCTAAGGGATACTTGTCTTTCTGTTCTATAGGAGTTGGAATGGGTGTCCCTTTCTTAAGAAGATGTTTCCATTTGCTATCGAAGTTGTTCAGAGTGGTTAGATTTGGTTCCCAGGGCTCGATGTCTGTAGGGTAGGTACTTGTTGCTAATGGGTCATTCTCATAGAAGTATTCGTCTCCGAGTCCACCGAAGCTATGTCCGAACTCGTGTACGACAACAGGTTCAAAATTATCGTTGTGTGCTGTTGTCAGTGTGTAATGATTGTATATGCCTCCACCACCGTATTCATGGGTGTTTGCCAGAATAATGATGTGCTCATAGGGAATTCCGGCCAAGGCATTGTGTATGTTTCGTACATGTTCCGTTGTTAAGTATCTGGGTGAGTAAAATGTACTGAAGTGCGAATCAAAAGCTGTATTCTTCCAATCTCCCAGTCTTGGAACGCTTACACCGCTGTCGGTAGATTCAGATGCGACAGCAACAAAGTTGAACTTATCTATGTTTTTGGCAAATACTTGATGTTTTTTGAAGGCCTCAACCGTCTTTCGTGCATCGTCGTAAAAGGACTCCATCTCCTCTTTAGTATATCCCTCTGCAAGGATGGCCACGTCAATACATTTCTCAGGTAAGTCACCTTGTAAGATATAGCGATGGGGAGTGATGTGATTTGTGTTCCATCGGCGGATAAGGATATCTTCCGGGTCTATGCTATGATGCAATGAAGCCTGAATATTTCGTCGAGAGGAGAAGAGACGGATTTCGACATCCACTTTTTGTTTTGGCATTGGCATTAGGAAGCAACTCTCGTAGGTGCGTTGTATTTCTGTTTTTGCCTCGTCGCTCTCAATGTACTCTTGGAAAAGGGAGGAAAAAGAATGACGATAGATAATGGTTTGTGTTTCAGAGTCTTTTACAGTGAGGTCTCCGTTGCCAGCAAGTGGCAGTTCTGCCAATCGACTTCTCCTGCCCGCCCAATTTGGAAGGCGAATGAGCTGGTCCAAACTAATGTGTTGTTCCTGTGCGTTGCCGGAGAAGACATAATCCAGTCGGATGGTTTCGTCGGTAAAATATTTGTCAAATTCCTGAGCATATGTTAATTCCGGCATTATTAAAGCAAGTAGTAAGGCTAATAAATATTTCTTCATGTTGTTGTGCTAATAATGATGTGGTTAAATAGGATATCCACAAAGATAGGTCTTTTGATGTAAAAAATAGTAGAAAAGGAAGAACTCTTTTCTGCATATAGCATAAAAATGTTATATTTGTCTGTCCTTAAAACACCATTTTTAATATGAGTAATCGTCAATTGGATTCATTGGATAAACAGATTCTTAGCATGATTGCTGAGGATGCGCGAATGCCTTTTCTTGAGGTAGCCAGAGTGTGTGGCGTTTCTGGTGCTGCCATCCACCAGCGTGTTCAACGTTTGGTTAATTTGGGTGTGGTGAAAGGAACACAATATGTGCTTGATCCGGAGAAATTAGGTTATGAGACCTGTGCTTATTTAGGGGTGTATTTGAGCGAGCCAGGACGGTTTGATGAGATTACCAAGGAGGTGGAGAAGATTCCGGAGGTGGTCGAATGTCATTGCATTACGGGTCGGTTTGACATGTTTGTCAAGATATACGCTCGCAGCAATCATCATCTGTTGAATATTATTCACGATAAATTGCAGCCGTTAGGTGTTGTCCGTACGGAAACTATCATGAGTTTTAAGCAGACAATCCAGCGTCAGATACCGATTCCGAATCCTAATACAGATAAATAAAATCTTTCCGCTTTTATTGGAAGGTAAAACTATTGTTCTTGTTGTTGCCGCAGATAATTGACAAAAGCAAATGCCTGTTCGTTTCTGTCATCCGCGGCATGTTCTTCGCGCGTGTATTCTTTCCAGATGTTCTTATCAATGGTTGGAAAGTGTGCATCAGCTTCCTCTGCTGTTGCATCAATCTCTGTCAGGCAAAGGCGTTGTGCCAACGGTAGAGCCTGCTGGTAGACGCTGGCACCACCTATGATGAAAATCTCTTCTTTCTGCTGGCAACTTGCGAGTGCTTCGTTTATCGAGCCAAAGACTTCAGCTCCGGGGAATTCCTCAGCTCTGCCATGTTTGGTCAGCACGATGTTACGACGATTAGGAAGTGCTCCTTTGGGCAGTGACTCGAAGGTTTTCCGCCCCATGACAATGGTGTGTCCTGTTGTTAGGGCTTTAAAGTGTTTCAAGTCTGCAGGCAAGTAAAAGAGAAGTTGGTTTTTGTTCCCCAGTGCGTTCTTTTTGTCTATGGCGGCAATGATGGTAATCATGTTTCAGAACAAGTAAATAAATTCTTATACAGATACAGCACCTTTAATGGCAGGCCAAGGGTCATAACCTTCCAAGTGGAAATCGTCATAGGTGAAATCAAAGATGCTTTTCACGTCAGAATTGATTGTCATCTTGGGTAGTTGGCGTGGCTCACGGCTGAGTTGCAGTTTGACTTGCTCAAGGTGGTTTAGATATATATGTGTGTCGCCAGTGGTATGAACAAACTCTCCGGGTCTCAGACCTGTCACCTGTGCTACCATTTGTAATAGGAGGGCATACGAAGCGATGTTGAACGGAACTCCGAGAAAGAGGTCTGCACTTCGTTGGTAGAGCTGCAGATTCAGTTTGCCGTTGGTTACATTGAATTGATAGAAGCAGTGGCAGGGTGGTAACCCCATTTGGTCTATCTGTGCAACGTTCCATGAGCAGACAATAATGCGTCGGGAGTCTGGATTGTTTTTTATCATATCAATGGCATTTGACAGCTGGTCGATGCTTCTGCCGTCGTAATCTTGCCAGGCACGCCATTGATGGCCGTAGATGGGGCCTAATTCGCCGGTCTCATCATTTCCCCATGAGTCCCAGATGTGTACGTTCTTCGCTTGCAACGTGTGTTTGTTGGTATCTCCGCTGACGAACCAAAGCAGTTCTTCAATGATTCCACGTAAGAAGACTTTCTTGGTAGTCACCAAGGGGAATCCGTCTTCAAGGTTGAACCTCATCTGATGTCCGAATACGCTGAGTGTGCCTGTACCTGTTCGGTCTTCTTTCTTGGCTCCCTCGGTCATTACTCGCTGGAGCAGGTCTAAGTATTGCTTCATGGTGTGGTGTTTGATTTCTGTGTGCGAAGATAGTGACTTCGGACAAGCCTCCCAAGCAAATGTTGTTGTTTTCTTATAAGGTAAAGGCAAATAGGGCAGCAAACCAACCGACGATTTTTTTACCGGCCGAACGTTTATGCTTCCAGTAGTCGGCATCCATAGGTGTGGAGTCGGCTTTGTTGTCCTCAAAATCGTCTGTCAGTAGTTGGGTAATGTCGCGCGAGAAGATGAATGCATTGGTCTCATAGTCGAATCTTAGGCTACGGCTGTTGAGGTTGGCTGTGCCAACCGTACAGAACTCATCGTCAACCATCATTACCTTAGAGTGGTTGAATCCTCCGTTGAACAGATATACTTTCACTCCTTTCTTTTCCAATCGGTGGGCAATGGTCATCATTGCATCCGGAGTGAATTTTATATCCGACTTGGCCGGAATCATTATTTCTACATCTACGCCTCGTTTAGCTGCGTCTTTGATGGCCCGTTTGATGCTTTTTGTCGGTACAAAATAGGGATTGACGAGCAATACGCGCTTTTGTGCCGAGCGGATGGCTGCATTATAGGCACGTGTGATGGCTCGCGGACTTACCTTCGGCTCTCTGTCTACAATGCTCACCTCGCTGTTCAGCGAGTCTTTCTCCATATCCGTGCCACGGTAGACATCTATGGGGTAGTAGACCTCTCCACCGATGTGTTGCTTAGTCTGTTTGTTCCATATCTTCAAGAAAATGTCCTGTAGCAGTGCTACGACTTCACCTTCCATTCGGATGTGTGTGTCATGCCATTCTCCGACTTCCGGCAATCCGTTGATATAGTAGTCGGCCACATTCATTCCTCCGACGTAGCCAATCTTGCCATCGATGACGGCAATTTTGCGGTGGTCGCGGTGGAAGGCGTTATTGATATAGGGAAAGCGTATGGGGTCAAATACCTGGATGTCAATGCCATTCTCCCGTATTTGCGCCAAGTGTTTCTTTTTTAATGGAGCATTGTTACTGAAGTTACCGAACGCATCAAACAATACTCTTACTTCAACTCCTTCCTGGCTTTTTTCGGCTAATATCAGCATCAGTTCTTTGGTGATGGAGTCGTTTCTAAGATTGAAGTACTCCAGGTGTATGTGATGTTTTGCCTTGCGCAATTCGGCAAACAGGTTGTCAAACTTCTCCTGTCCGTTTCTCAGAAGGTGTATCTTGTTATGGGCAGTGATGGGGCTATCGGTTTCCTCCAGATAGGCTTTCATCTGCTCTGTCGCCGTCTGCTCTTGTTGGGCGAATATAGAAGTGGCGATGGTAAGGAGTATGCTGAAAAAACATATTATTCTTCGTTTCATGTGGACAAAGTTACGTCTTTTTTAAGATTTCTCTTTTGGCTTATGTTTTTTTAGGTCAAAAGGATATATAAAAAGGAAGAAAAGACTTATGGAATGTGCAATATGAACATCTTATGCCCTTCTTTCTCTGCTGCAAGACGGTCGTTGTTCTTTTCTCTCATTCCCCCTTTTGTGCAAGTCATCGGTTATAAAGTTGCAGGGCATAAAGTTTTTTCCCAACTTTGCGAAAATTAACGCCATGCAGTTGTCTCAAGATTTTATCGATGATATGCGTGAATTACTTGGCGAGGCTGAGTCCGGCCGACTAATTGCTTCGCTTGATGAGTGGACACCGGTTTCTGTTCGCTTCAATACTTCCAAACTCTCCCAACTCCCATCTGTTGGCACCCCTGTTCCCTGGGATGGGTCTGCCGTATATCTTCCCAGCCGGCCTTCATTCACCTTTGACCCGTTGTTTCATGCGGGCTGTTATTATGTGCAAGAAGCTGGTTCCATGTTCGTAAATGCGGTATTGCGTCAGTATGTCACTCATCCGGTGCGCATGCTTGACCTTTGTGCTGCTCCCGGCGGCAAGTCTACGCTCTCGGCATCCGTGCTCCCGGAGGGCTCTTTGTTGGTGGCCAATGAGGTAGTGCGCCAGCGTGCCCGGATATTGGTTGAGAATATTGTGAAGTGGGGTATCCCGCATGTTGTGGTAACGAATAACGAGGCCGCACAGTTTGCTCCGTTTGTCCATGCTTTTGACGTGATACTCACTGATGTCCCTTGTTCGGGAGAGGGAATGTTTCGCAAGGACCCGAAGGCTGTGGATGAATGGAGTCGGGCGAACGTGGCATTGTGTTATCAGCGCCAGCGTCAAATCCTCTCCGATATATGGCCTTCGTTGAAGCCCGGTGGCATACTCATTTACAGTACCTGCACGTTCAATACGCATGAGGATGAGGAGAATGTCTGGTGGATAGCTCGTGAATTAGGCGCAGAGTTCCTGCCTGTGTGTGTGCATCCTGCTTGGGGTATTACGTCTTCTTTGCTCCCGGGTCATGATATGCCGGTATATCGTTTCTTACCCCATAAGACGCGTGCTGAAGGTTTTTTCCTGGCTGTATTGCGTAAGCATGGGGATGCGCCTGATTCTTTTGGTAGTATGCCTGCTCCTGCCCTTCGTGGAAAGTCTGTGCGTGCTTCGGGCAAGACGGTACGCTCTGCTGTCAGTCAGCAGGAGTTGGAAAAGGTTCGTGGCTGGGTGGATATCCCCGGGTCGGCTTACGAATTCCAGCCGACCTCCGATAGTGTGCGTCTCTTCCCTGCTGACCATGTCGATTTCCTGAAGTTTATACAATCCTCTTCACTGAACGTTTTGTTGGCCGGCATCACGGTGGCTTCGTTGAAAGGGCGTGAATTTGTGCCTCATCATGCATTGGCACTTACTACCGTACTTCGTCGGGATGCCTTCCCGCTTGTTGAGGTAGATTATGCCATGGCTGTCGCTTATCTTCGTGGGGAGGCACTACAGTTGCCGGGAGATTTTCCTCGCGGTTTTGTATTGCTTACCTATCGCCATCATCCTATTGGGTTCTGCAAGAATTTAGGTGTACGTGCCAATAACCTTTATCCGCAGGAATGGCGCATCCATAGTTCTCATGTTCCGGATGTTTCCCCATCCTTTATTTAGATCATCATTATTTTAACCTTAAAAACAGTAATATTATGTCACAAAGATTTATTATGAACGAAGTATCTTATTTTGGTGCCGGTTGCCGTAAGGAACTGCCGGGAGTTCTTCATCGTATGGGATTGAAGAAGGCATTGGTGTGTAGTGATAAAGGTCTTATTCGGGTGGGAACGACTAAGATGGTCACCGATGTGCTCGACGAGGCCTCTTTCCCTTACGAAATCTATAGCGAAATCAAGCCAAATCCAACCGTATCGAATGTCAAGCAGGGCGTTGAGGCTTTTAAAGCCAGTGGTGCCGATTGTCTGATTGCTATCGGTGGCGGTTCAAGCATGGATACAGCAAAGGGAATAGGCATTGTGTCTAATAACCCGGAGTTCTCCGATATTGTATCTCTTGAGGGCTGTGCACCAACCCGCCACAAGAGTGTTCCCATCATTGCATTGCCTACTACGGCCGGTACCGGTGCAGAGGTCACCATCAACTACGTCATTATAGACGAGGAACGTCAGGCCAAGATGGTGTGTGTGGACCCGAACGACATACCGGCGGTTGCTATTGTCGACCCCGAGTTGATGTATTCACTCCCGAAGGGGCTTACCGCTGCTACCGGTATGGATGCGCTGACTCATGCCATTGAGGGGTATATCACCAAGGGTGCTTGGGTAATGTCTGATATGTATGAATTGCAGGCCATCAAGATGATAGCCGAACATCTGCCAACAGCTGTCGAGGAACCGACAAATCCGGTTGGACGTGAAGGCATGGCCTTGGCACAGTATATTGCAGCACAGGCATTCTCTAACGTTGGCCTCGGTCTTGTTCATGGAATGGCTCATCCATTGGGTGCGCTCTTCGATGTTCCTCACGGTGTTGCCAATGCCTTACTTCTTCCTACCATTATGGAGTTCAACATGCCACTTTGTATTGAGAAGTATGGCGTCATAGCACGTGCGATGGGTGTTGATACAACGGGAATGACTGCTGAACAGGCCGCACAGGCAGCTGTTGATGCTGTAAAGGCTCTTTCTGTACGCGTGGGTATCCCGCAGCATCTCAGTGAGATTGGCATTAAGGAAGAACATATTCCGGCATTGGCTGCTCAGGCTATTGCTGATGTCTGCACACCAGGAAATCCTCGCGATGTGACCGAGGCAGAAATCATAGAGCTCTACAAAAAAGTGCTCTGATACGAACAATACTTGTTGTAAGAGAGGGAGAAAGCACGGTATGCGTGCATCTCCCTCTCTTTTTTTCGTTAACTTCGTGAGTCTGCTTTTTCTTCCGGTAAACCGGCCCGAGAACACCCATCAGCAGGTGATTCGAATGACGTTTAAATAGCGTTTGAAAACAGGTCAAATACTAAAAAGAATTTATGAAAAAGTGGGTCAACGTCTTAAATTATTTAAGGCGGTCTTAAATAATTTAAGGCAAGGCCTGAAATTGCTTTAACATTTAGTCTCTTTTGAAGTGCAATTTTGCGGAGAGAAATGGAGCCAGATTAGAGACAGAAAAGGAATAAATGTGTGCAGAAGGTCGGGGATTCTCCTAAAGTCTCCATCCGATGTCGTCGTTGAAGTTCTTTGATTTTGCTGCGGTTATGGTGGGGTTATAACCTGCAATCTTGATAAAGTCGCTTGACATGTGGGACAAGTCGTGGTAACGGCAAATCTCGGCAATTTGTTGCAAGGGTATTCCTTTGTGGTTGTTTTTCAGAATGTTCAGTGTTGTGTGGAAGCGGTCTAACCGTATCATGTCTTTCACAGAGAATCCGGTATAGCTTCTGAACAATTGGCTTAGGTATCGGGTGCTGATGTTTAGCTGCTCGCCCAAATCCTTGACTTGGTAGACTTTGTTTCTTCTGATTTTGACAATTGCTTCGTTCATCAGGAGAAATTTCTTTGAGTTCATGTCTTGTTGGGCAAGCCTCTTGAGGAAAAATTCATTTATCAGTGCCCAATACTTTCCTGGAGTAGATTCCTCCATGAGCCGGTCCTTCAGCTCCGTCAGTTCAACGTCTCCGGTTTCATCAAGTTCTACTACCGGTCCGTAAAGTTCGTATAGGGGTGTGTTGAAGAAGAAATGTGCCCCCAGCGTAGTAAAGTGTATCACGATCACCTCTATCAGGCCGTCACCGCTTGTTATTTCCTGAAAGGTGTTGGTCAGGCCAGAGAGGCATAGGTGATGGGGAGCAGAACCATTATATGTGACGCCATTTATCTTGTAAATGCACAGTGCAGTTTCTCCATAAGGAACCATACGACGTATTTTTGGGGGTATGTTGTCGTGCCCCCCAAAAAAATACATCTTAATGTAAGGCCTTAGACTTAGCGAGGGTCTGTAGGCCTTGAATGGTATCATAGGCATTTAAAGTTAGGTGCGGCAAAGATAAGTACTTTGTTTTGTTTCATTTATGTAAAAAACGGAACTGTCGTTGAAAAAGCCTTTTCTGTCATGGGAAAAAGAGAATTTTTTCATGGTTGTGTAATGTGTACTTGGCAGATTTGTGTCTATTGGGCAACGAACAGGTGCTATTCGTTCCTCTCAGACAGGATACCGGCGGCCTTGGCGTATTGCAGGGGAGAGAAGCCGGTTTTCTGCTTGAAGAACTTCCCAAAGGCGGATTGTGTGGGGAAGTGCAGTCGGTCGGAAACCTCTTGAACCGACATATCAGAGTAGTGTAACAGGGATTTAGCCTCGGCAATGACATACTCGCAAATCCAGTCGGATGGACTTTTCCCGCTGAAATCACGTACCGCCATAGACAGATATTTGGGTGTTACGCACAGTTTGTCTGCATAGAACTTGACGGTGCGTTCTCGTTGGTGGTAGGTCGAAAGGGCATCCATGAACCGTTCGTAGAGTTGTCGGCTTCCGCGCGGAGCCTGCTGGTCTATGTCCATGACCCTGAGTTGATGCTCACGCATGAGGCAGATAATGCTGGCGATGCCGGCCTGAAGCAGTCCTTTAATGATTTCGTCGGCTTCCGTGATATTGCTGGAAAGAACGTGCTTGATGAGTTTATAGTAGTAGATGTGCGGTGCGATTCTCTCTATCGGTACCGGTGAGTGGTAATGCCGGCCTACGGGTAGGTAGCTGTTGGCCAGCATCTGTATGTTGTAAGGAAGTGCCTTAAGTAGTTCGGTAGAAATGAGGATGGCATAGGCTTCCAGATTCTCGTAACTGCGTAGCTGGATGATGTTTTCAGGCATGTTTACCAGTATGCTCGTTTCAGTCACCACGTTATGTTCCAGATTGACCACGTAGTCAAGTCGGCCTTTGATGCAGACAATGATGGTGACTGCATCTATGCGGCAGGGCTCCTTGAAGAGGTGTTCCTGGGCGATGTGGTCAACAATCATGAGTTTGTCCTGATAGTTGAGTACGCGTGAACGCCCTAAAAGGCAGAGTTGTTTGATGGTAATGCGGTTCGGTTTCATGGTAGCTGAGATATTGGACTTGTCGCAAAGGTAAGCGGAAAAGCGAAATATGGCATATAAAAACAGGAAGAAAGTGGAGATATATTCTTGTTTTCTACGTTTATATGCGAAGTTTACTCCAAAAAGAGTGAAGTATGCCCCTTTTTCTTCTTCTTATTGTCCATACCTTTGCACCAGTCAAAATGTTATTGGAAATATCTTTTGATTGTCCATACATTATATATACATAATAAAAACAGAAATTGAATAAGATGAAAAAATGGGTTTTATCATTGGTGTCTTTGTTGCTGACAACCGGTGTAATGGCTCAGCGGCTTGAATTGAGTCTGGACAGTTGCATCAGTATGGCTGTCAAGAACAATAAGGATCTGGCCATCTCTCAGATGAAAGAGCAGGTTGCTAAGCTGAACCGCAAAGAGGCCTTTACACATTACTTGCCACGTGTGGATGCGAACGGTGCATATATGCGCACGGAAAAAGAAATATCCCTCTTGAGTGAGGAACAAAAACAGACACTGAGCAATATGGGTACATCGGTGGGCGAGGCTTTGGCTCCGATGATTCAGCAGGCGGCGGTACAGAATCCGCAATATGCTCCGCTCTATCAGCAGTTGGGTGGTATGGCTACCCAGTTGGTGCCGAAGTTGAATGGAATAGGTGCCGGCTTAGTCGAAGCGCTTCATACTGATACTCGCAACATGACAGGTGTGGCGTTGATGTTGACTCAACCGTTGTATATGGGAGGCAAGATTGTAGCCTATAACCGCATTACCCGTTACGCGGAGCAGATTGCCGGGCTTCAGTCCAGCCAGATGCTTCAAGACGTAGTAGTGCAGGTTGAGACGGCGTATTGGCAGATTGTCTCTCTGGAGAGCAAGCGTCGCCTGGCCCAGAGTTATAAGAACTTGGTCGACACGCTGGACTATAATGTGCAGCAGCTCATAGCTGAGGGTATGGCTTCCAAGGCTGACGGGTTGAGCGTCAAGGTACGTAAGAATGAGGCAGACGTCACCTTGTTGCAGATTGATAACGGCTTGGCATTGTCGCGCATGCTTCTCTGCCAGCTCTGTGGCCTGGATGTAAACGCTGACGTGCATCCTGCCGATGACATCCTTTGTGGGGGAGTTGACAATGTCCCGGTGTCGGAGCGTGTTGAGGTGGCGATGAGCCAGCGTCCCGAGTTGAAGGCGTTGATGCTATTGACTAAAATCAATGCCGAGAAGGTCAAGGTGGTACGTTCGGACTATCTGCCGAAGGTTGCCTTGAATGCCAATTATCTGTGGACAAGTCCCTCTGTCTTTAACAGCTTCGAGAAGCAGATGAGGGGTATGTGGACTGTAGGTGTGATGGTTAATGTGCCTATTCTGCACTGGGGAGAAGGTCTATATAAGGTGAAGGCTGCCAAGGTGCAGTCTCGCATAGCCGAGTATTCACTGGCTGATGCACGTGAAAAAATCGAACTTCAGACCACTCAATGCGCACAGAAGGTATTGGAGGCTGCTAACCGTGAAGAGACGGCTGAACGCAGTATGGCAGAGGCGGAGGAGAACTTGCGCTTTGCTACCTTGGGCATGAATGAGGGAACTATCCCTATCAGTAATGTCCTGATGGCTCAGACGGCGTGGCTCTCGGCCCAGTCGGCTGTGGTGACAGCTCGTATCGACCGCAGGTTGGCAGAGGTTAACCTCAAGCGTGCGACAGGAATCCTCCGATAGGAGGCAGAATAAATGTATTCATCAATCCAGAAACAAAATAAAACATATATATATACATTATGGAACAGAAAAAACCATCAGTAGTAGCGTTGATTTTCGCAGCTGCCATCATGCTTGTCATGCTTGTCGTTATCATCGTAGGCCTGTGCCTTCCCCAGCGTGCCGAAGTCATTCAGGGCGAAGTAGAGACCGTCGATTACCGAGTGTCCAGCAAGGTCCCGGGTCGTGTGCTCGAATTTCGTGTGCAGGAGGGCGATGTAGTCCGGAAAGGCGATACCTTAGCCATTTTGGAAGCACCGGAGGTGAGTGCCAAGTACGAACAGGCCAATGCCTTGTATGAGGCGGCTCAGGCA
>JAQXZK010000082.1 GCA_029227175.1 Bacteroidales bacterium
CATCGCCCTGAGGCAGCAGGAGACGATGTCCATTCCCCGACAGGCCCTTCGACAGGCGCGTCGCGAGGTGGACGAATGTTATACGGCGGTGGTCTGTGCGCTCAACTTCCTGTCGATGTTCGAGACGGAGACCGCGGCCCGCGAGATGGCAGAGTTCTGCACCGCACAGATACGCCGTTACCGCACGACCCTGTCCGGAAGGAGGGCCGCCGAGAAGCCGCAGGAGCAACCTGCCGAGGTGGAATCCGTGCCGACGGCAACGACAACCAACGAAGAAGGTAGTTCTACATTGTCCCTCTTGTCAGCAAGCGAGAACGACAAGGACAGGCAACGAGGAGAGGGGCTGTCCCCTGTTTTTCTGGCGGAACATTCTCTGTCGGCTGAACGAATATGCTCTGTTACATAGAAACAGGGCGATTAGGTATGAAATGTCGGGTTAATGCCTGTTAAGAATGTACGAATAATCCAATAATTGTATGTTAGTACATGTTAAAAAGGTTTATTTGTTCCTTTTTAGAACAATCTTGCAGCCTTTTTGGTGCATATTGCATGGCTAAAAAAGTTAACTTTGCATCGGCTTTTTGTGAAAAGTCAAAAAGCACGAGAGAAATGAAGGTAAAAAGAATCGTATTAAAATAATAGAACAAGTATGTTTACAGGAAAAAACATGATGAAGCAGATGGGAAAGGCCCTCTGCGCAATGGTATTGGTTTCTTGTGGTAGTGCTCCGGCAACAATGCCCGTAGCCGAGTACAATGTAATGACCATTTCTACGACAGACTGCGAGTTGCAGACAAACTATTCGGCAGCCATCAGAGGTTGCCAGAGTGTTGATGTTTATCCACAGGTGAGTGGTACATTGACAAAATTGTGTGTAAGCGAAGGTCAGAAGGTAAAAAAAGGCCAGTCTCTGTTTGTGATTGACCAAGTGCCTTATTTGGCAGCTCTCCGTACGGCAGAAGCTAATGTGGCGGCAGCCAAGGCCGGTGTGGCAACAGCACAGTTGAACGCCGACAGCCGTAAGGAACTCTATAAAGAGAACGTCGTTTCTGAATTTGATATGAAGACAGCCCAGAACACCTTGCTGACAGCCAAGGCACAGTTGGCCCAGGCTGAGGCAGCGCTGGTGAATGCGCGAAACAACTTGACCTACACCGAGGTGAAGAGTCCGGTGACCGGTGTGGTAGGTAACCTGCCTTTCCGTCAGGGAACCTTGGTCGGTCCAAGTATGCCGAAGGCATTGACCACGGTGGCTGACAACAGCATGATGTATGTCTACTTCTCTATGTCAGAGAGTCAGATGCTGCAACTGATTCGCAAGTTCGGCTCCAAGGACAAGGCTCTGGAGGAGATGCCGGCAGTGAGACTGCTCCTGAACGATGGGAGCACCTATGCTGAAGAAGGAAAGATAGAGACCATCAGCGGTGTGGTTGACCCGAACTCCGGTACTGTCGGCATGCGCGCCGTCTTCCCGAACGAGAACGGCCTGCTGGTCAGCGGTGGAAATGGAATGATTGTCGTGCCGAATAAGCGCACAGACTGCATCGTGATACCTCAGGGTGCCACCTTCGAGGCTCAGGACAGGGTGTTTGTCTACAAAATCGTCGATGGAAAGGCATCCGCTTCTCCGGTTGTCGTTACCCGTACCACCGACGGACGCAGCTACGTTGTCGAAAGCGGTCTGAACGTGGGTGATGTCATCGTGGCAGAGGGTGCAGGCCTTTTGCGCGAGGGAACACCAATCAAGGCGAAAGAATCTCAGCCGGCTACATCTGCACCGCAGGCAGCCCAGTAAAAAAGTATAGGAGGATTTGATTTATGAATCTAAGAACATTTATTGAACGCCCGATATTGTCATCCGTTATCTCAATCCTCATTGTGATAATGGGTATTATTGGCGCATTCTCACTGCCGGTAGAGCAGTTCCCGAATATCGCTCCGCCTACTGTTGTGGTCTTCACAACCTACTATGGCGCGAGTGCCGAAACACTTCAGAAGAGTGTAATTGCACCGTTGGAACAAGCGATCAACGGTGTGGAAAACATGACCTACATGACTTCCTCCTGCTCAAATACAGGTGCTGTCACCATTCAGGTATTCTTCCGACAGGGAACGAACCCGGATATGGCGGCCGTGAACGTGCAGAACAAAGTCGCAACGGCAACCTCCCAGCTACCGCAGGAAGTAACGAAGGTCGGCGTGACAACATTGAAGCGCCAGACAAGTATGCTTCAGGTGTTCACGGTCTATAGTCCGGATGACTCGGTCGACGAGAACTTCATCTCGAACTACATGAACATCAACCTCATACCGGAGATCTCCCGTATTGAAGGTGTAGGTCAGGCCATGGTGCTGGGTGCCGATTACTCTATGCGCCTCTGGCTGAACCCGATGAAGATGGCACAATACAACCTGGTGCCTTCAGATATCTCCGGCATCCTGGCAGAGCAGAACATTGAGGCCGCTGCCGGTACATTCGGTGAGAACTCTGACGCGACCAACCAGTATGTAATCAAGTACAGGGGTCGTCGACAGACCCCGGAGGAGTTCGGCGAGATGGTGATTACCAGTCTTTCAAACGGCGAGGTACTGAAGTTGAAGGACATCGCCCGCATAGAACTCGGTCAGGACTCTTACGGCTTCCGCGGAGGATTGGACGGACACCCCGGTGTGACTTGTATGATTCAGCAGGTTGCCGGTTCAAACGCTACAGCGGTAAACAACCAGATCTCCGCCTTCCTGAAGGAAGCCGAGAAAGACCTGCCTAAGGGACTGTCTATTCAGACCGTGATGACGTCAAACGACTTCTTGTATGCCTCTATCTACGAGGTTATCAAAACCTTGATTGAGGCTATTCTGCTCGTTATCCTCGTTGTCTATGTCTTCTTACAGGATATTCGCTCTACGATTATTCCGCTGGTCGGCATCTTCGTTTCCGTGATTGGTACGTTCGCGTTCATGTCTGTAGCGGGCTTCAGTATCAACTTGATTACCCTGTTTGCCCTGGTGCTTGTCATCGGAACGGTGGTCGACGACGCCATCGTGGTGGTAGAGGCCGTGCAAGCGCGTTTCGACGCGGGCTACAAGTCATCCTATATGGCAAGTATCGACGCCATGAAGGGTATCAGCAATGCTGTCATCACCTCTTCACTGGTGTTCATGGCCGTGTTCATCCCTGTTTCTTTCATGCCGGGTACATCCGGTGTGTTCTACACGCAGTTCGGTCTGACCATGGCGGTGGCCGTAGGTATCTCGGCGGTGAACGCCTTGACGCTGAGTCCAGCACTTTGTGCGCTGCTCCTCCGTCCGTATATAGACGAGAACGGAAACCAGAAAGACAACTTTGCAGCACGTTTCCGCAAGGCCTTTAATACAGCCTTTGACGCGATCGTAGAGCGTTATAAGAATGGAGTCCTCTTCTTCATACATCACAAGGTGGTGACAGCCACGGTCCTTGTCGTCTCATTCGTTGGTCTGGTTTTCTTGATGAATGTGACAAAGACCAGTTTGGTGCCTGACGAAGACCAGGGTGTCATCATGGTCAACGTGACCACGCCTCCGGGAAGTTCTCTGGCAACCACTGCGGTAATGATGAACCAGATTCGTGAACGCATTCAGCGTATTCCGAAAGTAAAGCACGTGATGTCAACAGCCGGCTACGGCCTGCTCTCCGGTCAGAGTTCTTCTTCTGCCATGCTCATCGTGCGTCTGGAAGACTGGTCTGAGCGCAAGGACAAGAGCGAGTCCGTACAGGCCATCACAAACATGATTTATGGCGTGACGGCAGATATTAAAGGTGCACAGGTATTCGCCATGGCTCCGGGTATGATTCCGGGCTACGGTATGGGTAACAACATCGACATGAATGTGCAGGACAAGCAGGGGGGCGAGATGACAGACTTCTTCAACTACACCATGCGCTATGTGGGTGCCTTGAATCAGCGTCCGGAGATTATGCGTGCCTACACGACCTTCTCCATGAGCTTCCCGCAGTGGTATCTGGATGTCGATGCGGCCAAATGTAAGCGTGCCGGCATCTCTCCGGCTTCGGTACTCGCTGTCATGTCGGGATATTATGGCGGACAGTATGTAAGTAACTTCAACCGCTTTAATAAAATATATAAGGTACAGTTGCAGGCTGACCCGCAGTATCGCCTGGACGAATCGGCATTGTACAACACCTATGTCCGCTTGAACAACGGCGAGATGGCACCGGTAGGACAGTTCGTAACCTTGCAGCGCGTATATGGTGCGGAGGTGCTGAACAGATTCAACATGTACAGCTCTATTCCTGTCAGCGTCATGCCGGCGCCGGGATATTCAACCGGTGAAGCACTGAACGTAGTGAAGGAAACAGCCAGTCAGGTGCTTCCTAACGGATACGGATATGACTTCGGTGGTATCACACGTGAGGAAAACGAACAGTCCGGACAAACGGCAATCATCTTCGGCATCTGTATCCTGATTATCTATCTCGTGCTTTGTGCCTTGTATGAAAGTTTCATCGTACCTCTGGCGGTAATTCTGGCTGTACCGTGCGGCTTGATGGGCTCCTTCCTCTTCGCACAGTTCTTCGAATTGGAGAACAATATCTACCTGCAGACCGGTTTGATTATGTTGATAGGCTTGCTCGCCAAAACGGCCATTCTCTTGACAGAGTATGCTGTAGAACGTCGCAAGGCCGGTATGGGGCTGATTGAATCTGCGGTGAGCGCAGCCAAGGCACGTCTTCGCCCTATCTTGATGACCGCGCTGACCATGATATTCGGTCTGTTCCCGCTGATGGTTGCACATGGAGTAGGAGCAAATGGTAACCGTTCTTTGGGTACGGGTGCTGTAGGCGGTATGTTTATCGGTACACTTGCTTTGCTCTTCCTTGTTCCGGCTCTCTTTGTCGTGTTCCAGTGGTTGCAGGAGAAGATTACTCCTGTACAACTTAGCGAAAATATGGACATTCAGATTGAGGAGGAAAAGATGAAAAGTAAAAAGGAGAAAGAAGAATCTCGTAAAAAATAAAGAACAATGAAGAAAAATATAATGATATTGGGTGCTGCAATGATGTTGCTGAGCAGCTGTGGCATCTACAATAAATATCAGCGCCCGGAAGACATTAAAGTGGATGGGCTATATGGAGAGAATATCGTCATAGAGGATACAACCTCAATCGCTTCTCTTTCATGGCGAGAACTCTTCACTGACCCGTATCTGGTAGCTTTGATTGACTCGGCTTTGACAAATAACACAGATTATTTGGCTGCCGAGCAGCAAATAGAAGAAGCACGTGCCATGCTCTCAGCGGCTCGCCTTTCATACCTGCCGTCTTTGGCATTGGCTCCTAACGGTTCTGTCAGCAGCTTTGACGGCTCGCCGGCATCGTGGTCCTATCAGGCCATTGCAAATGCCAGCTGGCAGTTGGATTTGTTTGGTAGCAAGCTGAATGCCAACCGTAAGGCAAAAATGTCCTACGAAATTTCAAAGGAATACAAGCAGGCGGTGGCAACGTCTCTGGTAGCGAATGTGGCCAATATCTACTATACGTTGCTGATGCTGGATGAACAGTATCGCATCGTTGGCGAAACGGTTGACTCCTGGCATGAGATCCTGCGCACAATGCGTGCGATGAAGAGTGCAGGTATGGTGAACGAGACTTCAATCGCTCAGATGGAGGGTTCCTGCCGGGCAACGGAAGCTCAGCTCTTGTCCTTGAAACAGTCATTGGTGGAAACACAGAATGCCATGTGCAGAATATTGGCACGTACACCCGGAAGGATTGAACGGGGAAAACTGTCAGACCAGACTTTCTCTGCCAAAGTTTCAGTCGGAGTCCCGATGCAGTTGCTGTCTTTGCGTCCGGATGTCCGGATGGCTGAGTACTCCCTGGCAACGGCTGTCTATGCTACCAATGCAGCACGCTCAGCGTTCTATCCTGCTGTAACATTGTCTGGAACAATGGGTTGGACAAACGCTGCCGGTTCCGTTGTTGTGAATCCCGGAAAGATTCTGCTGAATGCAGCGGCTTCTTTGGTACAGCCAATCTTCCAGAATGGACAACTTGTCGCTCAGCTCAAGGTGGCCAAGGGAAAACAGGAAGAGGCCAAACTCTCCTTCCAGCAGACGTTGTTGAATGCCGGTATTGAGGTAAACAATGCCTTGTCGGCTGTGCAAATAGCACGAGAAAGCACACTCGTTCGTGAACAGCAGGTCAAGTCCATGGAGACAGCCTTTAAAGGCACCAAGCTCTTGATGCAAAACTCTTCAACAACCTATCTTGAGGTCTTAACGGCTCAGCAATCTTATCTCTCTGCACAGATTTCGCTGGTAGGTGACAAGGTTGAAGAGATTATGAAGATAATAGAATTATACCAAGCCTTGGGCGGTGGCCGCATGGACTAATACATTATATATAATATATAAGAAAGAAAAGAATAAAGGGCATCTTTAGGGTGTCCTTTATTTTTTTGCCCGAATCAGTCATTAGAATTTCAATCCGGTTTGTGTATATAACTGTGTCAGATCGTGACAACTTTATCCCCAATCGGTCATATAGATTCTGCCCTGGCTTTACTTATATAAGTTTCATGCCTTCGGCTATTTCATCGAAGGCATGGCGAACATTCTTGAGGTGAAGTGAGAAGCCGGATGACTGGGAAAGAGGTGAAAACATCCCCGAAAGCACCTGACTCCAGCGGCAAGAGACTGCATGTTGCTGGCCGATTTGGGTTTATTCCTTCTCAGAAGGCCTTTTTAGCCGTATTGAAGTTAGACTGATATTCAGTGTGTTGTGTGATTTGGTGTGATTTTTTTCTTGATTTCATTAAAAAAAGTGTCTGATAAATTTGTTTAGTAATAAAAAAGTATCTACTTTTGCACCCGCTTTCAGGAAGGGAGTCAGGTTGTTTCTGATGATTCTCCGGTTGATTGAAAAAAAATTCCGGAAAATTTGGAAGTAAATTAGAAAACTTCTTATCTTTGCAACCGCTTTCGCTCTTTGAGCAAAGAAGTTCTATGACAGAATTCCATAAACAATGAGTAGTACAAGAGCATGCGAGAGACGTTAAGTTTTTCGTAT
>JAQXZK010000083.1 GCA_029227175.1 Bacteroidales bacterium
CTTTAATTTTTGTGCATGGGAGGAACAAATCGTCAGGCTTCATTACAAGTTCAAAGGGTGATATATTGCCGCCACGTAATACACGAACGCCTTTACTCCCTGTACTTGCATCTTCCTTTTTGAAGGTCGCTCCTGTGAAGACAGAAACAACATCTTTCAATCTACACCAATTCCAATTAGCAGGGATATCAAAAGGAATGTTGTCAGTAATATCATAGATATCTGAACCTATCCTCTCATAATACTTGTTATCGTCACCACGGAAAATAGTGCTGTTGACAACATCCTTCTTTTTTAACTTACCTTCCTTGACAAGCCTATGCTTCTCATCTCTAATACGTTGAAGAAGAATGGAAGCAGGTTCATCACTCGGGTCTTGGGACACAAGCTTTCCTTGTATTGCCTCTTGAAGTATGCTCTTTTTGATAACATCATTGAGAGAAGAGTTTAGCAGATTATGTCTTTCTTGTGCCTTATCGTACTTCTCAATTACAGGAAATACATCCTTAAGTTTATTTGTAATTCTATTCTGTTCGGCTAAAGGCGGTAGTGGTATCAGCAAACTTTTAAGCCTATTGGCTGAGAGTCCAGGCATGGCAGTTCCTACAGATGCAAGACTATTACTCTCCTTTTGTAGGTAGATGAAGTAATACACATACTCACAAGAGCCATCAACAAGTGGCCTCAATCTGTGAATATGATTTTGAAGACAAATATCATAATCTTCATTCCAAATGGCAGAACGTCCGTAACCCGCACCACCTTCACAAACGAGCAAATCACCTTTTGTAGCGGAACAGGTTTTAATCTCTTCTTCTGTAAAATTCATAACTTTTACATTATCAAGGACAAAATATCCCCAATAGAGATTTGATGTAGTAATAAACTTCTGTGGTGTTCCGCCACTTTTGTTACTGCTACTTTGCTGTTTACCACTTGTGTGATTGAATATATTACCAATTCGTGTCCATTCCCACCCTTTCGGCACCTCAAACGGTATCTCCTCATCTATGCACTTCACCTCCCCCGTAGCAAGAAACTTCTCATAATAGGAACTCATAGAAATAGGTCATACATATTGTATAGAGGGCAATGTCGCCCCCAAAATACAATATTAATATGACAGAAAATACATTTGAAAACGTCTTGCGCCAAGCAAATATGGCGCAGAACACAATTACGGCATACCTGTATGCTGTGAAGGAGTATAACTCGAAGTTTAATGAGCTGAACAAGAATAACCTGTTGGTTTATAAGACCTTCTTGATTGAAACATACAAGCCCAAGACGGTGAACCTACGTATTCAAGCCATCAACAAGTACCTTGACTTTATGGGGAAGTCCCAACTTCGCTTGAAATCGGTAAAGGTGCAGCAACGTACCTATTTGGAGAATGTCATCAGCAATGCCGATTACCTCTTCTTGAAAAAGAAGCTGAAGCAGGAAGAGAACAAGGAGTGGTACTTCGTAGTGCGTTTCCTCGCAGCAACGGGAGCACGTGTCAGTGAGCTTGTGCAGATAAAAGTAGAACATGTACAGGTAGGGTATTATGACATTTATACCAAAGGCGGCAAGATACGCCGTATCTATATTCCGAAGGCTCTACGAGTCGAAACGACAGAATGGCTTCAAGGCTCGAAACGAACGACTGGATACCTGTTCTTGAACCGCTTCGGACAGCGTATCACTACCAGAGGCATAGCGCAACAGCTGAAGAACTATGCAGCGAAGTATGGACTCAACGAGAAAGTGGTATATCCACATTCCTTCCGCCATCGCTTCGCAAAGAATTTCTTGGAGAAGTTCAATGACATCTCTCTCCTTGCCGATTTGATGGGACACGAGAGTATTGAAACGACACGTATCTATCTGAGACGCAGTAGTACAGAACAACAGGAAATCGTTGACAAGGTTATCACATGGTAGAAAGACTTGCTACCAGCGGGGCATGTTTGCTCTGTGGTAGCAACCCCAATTCGCCATGCTTAACACCATTCTCGTTTAATCTGTCTGAAGAAGTTATGATAAGCTTGTCATGCCTTCTCCAAGCAGATTAAACGGAGCTAATAACCCCATAAAGATACACATTTTTGGGGAGGCATGCAAATTACTTCTTAATTTCATCAATACTTCTCATGCTGCATATTACTGTATTCCTCAAAGAGTTTCAGGCATTCTTTGCGGTCGATTTCTTGCATATAGTCGCCAAGCTTGTCTCGACCACCGAAGATCTCATCAAACTTGCCGTCGCGGAATCCTATGATGCTGTTGTCCTCGATGGTGCAGCCATAGTAGATCTTGCTGATATTGGCCCACATGCAGGCACATAGGCACATGTGGCATGGTTCGCCGGTGGTGTATAGCTCGCAGCCCGAGAGGTCGAAGGTTCCG
>JAQXZK010000084.1 GCA_029227175.1 Bacteroidales bacterium
AAGGTGAAGTCCTTGCTGATGTCAATGCATCAGCAGGGCTAAACGTCATACACTCGATGAAAATCAGTGCGCAATGGGGCGCGCTGCAAAGGTAAAAATAATTTTTGAGTCAGCAATGACGGACTTCACCGAACAGTTACATAACGCCTAATGCCTTTTACAAGAAAAGGTATATGAGGATATTGCCGTTTTTTGCTTGTCTGTGTCTGCTGGATTTGGTGCTTTCGCCAAGTGTGGAACAGCTGTTTAACTTGTTTGCCAATCTGACGCTCTGTTTCAACTTTATTCCGAATGCGCAGATTCCGATGATTGGTGTGGGATGGTTCCTTGGGGTAGTGTTTGTGTTCTATCTGTTGTTTCCGTTCTTTGTGTTTTTGCTTGACAGCAAGAAGCGAGGGTGGATTTCGTTGGGCATCGCTTTGGTGTTTGCTGGATTGTGTACGGTTCATTCCTATAACGTGGACATTCCCGTGCCAAATATTGGAAGGTCGAATATTATCTATACAATGCCGCTGTTTATGACGGGTGGCATGATATATTTGTACTGAGAGAGATTGAAGATGTCTGGCTTTGGGCAATATATTTGTTTGTCATGGTTTATGAAGAAATATACTATACCGAGATTGAGATTATTCGCAAGCTCATCAAGCTAAAGCAAGTTCTTGATAGAAAAGCTCTGAAAAGTTTGGAGAATTGGAATTTTCTTGTTATATTTGCGGCGTGAATTAAATAAAAGAGTGATTATGAAAGTAGAAGAACCTATGCCTGTTGGTTACGGAAGGACTGATATTCAAGTTCTTCGAAGCCATGTAGTACAGGCTGTTTCGCAATCATCCGATAAGGACATCTTGAATCTTTGTTTGATAATGTTGAACAAAGGTACAAGGAAAAGCCGTTATGCGACTCATTCAGACGATGAACTTGAAGAAATGCTGCAAGGATTGCCTGATTTTGATAGTGTTGAACATGCGGATTTGGATGATGTTGATTATGGAAATGTCTTAAAGTCATTAGAGATTAACAAAATAACGTCGATTGAAAAATGGCTGTAACATGTGTTAAGCAACGAGAAATTGTTGAAGTTCCATTTGTACTCCCCGATGGCAGTATAAAACCTCATCCTGCTCTTGTCATTTCAAGGGAAGATTTGCAAGATTATGAGGATGGATTATTCTATGCTGTATTGGTTTCCACGAAGAACCATTATCCAGAGCTTACAATTCCTATTAAAAATGAGTGGTTTAATAAACCATTGAGCAAGAAGTCATATTTTGTGACACATATTGTTCATCCCTTTAATGTGAAGCACGTGATAGCCAAATATCATTGTTACATCAAGGAGCAATATTTTGATTATGTTGTAAACAAAATCATTGATAATATCATTGGAGATTGATGGTTGATTAATGATTGTTGAAAAAGAAATTGGTCCGCAGGCGGACGGGGATGTGATGAATGATGAATGATTGATGATTTTATGGATAAATATGCAGGTTTTTGGTGATTTGTTTGGTGGATTGAGAGATTTTGTATATTTTTGCAGGCAAATTGTTTCAAAAATAGAATATTGGTAATTGTATTGATATATGACAGGTGAAGAACTGAAAAATATACTTGCACATGGAGAGGGTGTAGATACAGAGTTTAAGGAATCTACTCATCATTTAGCTCGTAAAATATACGAGTCAATATGTGCGTTTCTTAATCGCAGAGGTGGTCACGTTGTTCTTGGAGCCAAAGATGATGGTGGGATTGTCGGCATTGCGCCTGATTCTATCCAAGAACAAATGGACACACTCGTTAAGGATATGAACAATCCTCAAATTTTCAGACCTACATATTATCTCAATTTTGAATCCATAGAAGTGGATGGTAAACTGCTCATCTATTGCCATGTTCCTGAAAGTACACAAGCTCATTCGTATAAGAATGTATATTATGACCGAAATCGTGACGGGGATTTTGAGCTTCGCAGCACAGAGCAAATAGCAAACTTATTTATCCGTAAAAGCAAACGCAAGACAGAAGAGACTGTGTATCCTGCCTTAGGCATGGATGCTCTTGAAGAAGAGGCTTTTGACTTTATGCGCCAGATAGTGCGCGTGGATAATGCTGAGCATCCTTGGATTTCGATGTCGAATGAGGAGGTGCTTCGTTCTGGTCAGATGATTGCCGTTGACCCAGAAACGGGCAAGGAGGGATTGACGCTGGCTGCCATACTGCTGTTTGGGAAGCGGAATACGATAGCGAGTGTGCTTCCGATGTATTTCATTGATGTGCTTTGTCGTATTCATGATACAGAACTGTATGATGACCGACTTCAGGTGAAGGAGAACTTGATGGTGGCTTATCGATCAATAATGGAGTTTATAAAAAAACATTTGCCTGAGAAGCCATACATTGAGGGTATGCAACGGTTCTCGCTTCGCGACAGGATTCTAAGAGAAGTGACTTTGAACTTGCTAATCCACAGAGAGTACAGCAGTTCTTACCCTACTACGTTCACTATATTCTCGGACAAGGTGGTGACGGAAAACTGGAATGTGCCGTATGTGTATGGCAAGATTGACCTCACGACCTTAAAACCTCATCGCAAGAATCCGCTGATTGCCAACGTGTTCTCGCAGATGGGAATTGTAGAGGAATTGGGTAGTGGCACAAGGAAGATATTCAAATACACTCCGCTCATATCGGGAGGCAAAGAACCCATGATTGAGGAGGAGGATGTATATAAGGTGGTGATACCGCTGGAGGCAACAACAATGGAAGAAGAACATGACGATATACAGAAAAGTATACAGAAAAGTATACAGAAAAGTATACAGAAAACACCAGAGAAAATACTATCGCTTATCCAAGCTAACCCTTATATCACTAAGAATGAGATGGCATCTGCCCTCGACCTTTCAGTACCAGCTATCAGTAAGCAATTGGCTCAACTCAAGAATCAAGGTCGCATCCGGAGGGAAGGACCAGACAAAGGCGGG
>JAQXZK010000085.1 GCA_029227175.1 Bacteroidales bacterium
CGATCGTGAAGGTTATCCTGAGGTAGCCGAGGCATTCAAGCGTTATGCCTTTGAGGAGGCAGAACATGCAGCTCGTTTCGCCGAGATGTTGGGTGAGGTTGTATGGGACACAAAGACCAACCTCGAGAAGCGCATGATGGCCGAAGAAGGTGCTTGTGCCGGCAAGATGGACATTGCCCGTGTAGCCAAGCAGCTCAATTTGGATGCTATTCACGACTCTGTACACGAGATGGCTAAGGACGAGGCTCGTCATGGTGCCGGCTTCCAGGGTCTTTTCAACCGCTACTTCAAATAAGGCAGACGTTTTTTAGTATAAGTAAATCCGCGCTTGTTCCACAATCTGAGCAGGTGCGGATTTTGTGTTTTTAGTTATGAGAAGTTGTTCGTGTTTTGGTTTTTCCTCAAAATTTTCATGACCGGTTCGGGATAAATCTGACGTCAATTCCACATGAACCGCTTTTTGGGAAAAATAAAAGAAAGGGTGTGCCCATGATGACACACCCTTATGCCTCGGGTTCCTGTCGGAGGAATTTTTTATTTGGTCGTAAGTTCTACGATGTAGTCAACACCGGACGGGACTTCCGGAAGTTGCAGTGTCACCTCGCCTGTCTTCTTGTTCTTGGTGAACTTGATGGGTTGCTTGGTGTCGAATTTCTGTGCCTTCACAACCTTGCAGGCGAGTGGAATGGTCAGTTCGGTTGCATCGAGTTTGGTGATGTGTAGGAAGAGGCGGTTGTCCTTGCGGGTAGAGACACCCCATTCCTGTGCAGGGATATCTCCGGCTACAGTGCCGTAGATGGTTTCCCCGTTGGCTCTGAGCCATACGCCCATTCCTTTCAGTCGTTCCAGTGCCGTCTGTGGCAGTTCGCCGTTGGGCTGGGGGCCGATGTTGAGAAGCAGGTTGGCACCTTTTCCGGCAGTGTTGATGAGCAGGCGGATGAGTGTTTCGGTTGACTTGTAATTCTGGTCGCTCACCTTGTAGCCCCACATTCCATTCATTGTTTCGCAGGTTTCAAGGGGCATTTTGCTGATTTCGGTCACTTTAGACCATCCTGTGGTGTTTGCACCCGGAAGGTCGCGTTCGAAGAGTTGGAAGTCTTCACCGGGGAAGGTGTTCACATGGTGGTTGTTGCCGACTAAGCATCCCGGTTGCAGTTTGTGGATGAGTGCGTATTGACCCTCCAGTTGCCAGTCGAAAGGCTTCTCGTCTTTGTTATGGTCCCACCAGCCGTCAAACCAGATGGCGCCAATCTTGCCGTAGTTGGTGAGCAGTTCGGTGAGCTGATTGTTCATAAAGCGATAGTAGCTGTCCCAGTTCTGCTTGCTCTTGTCGCGTCCGGTCCAGTGGCCGCTGCTGCCCCACGGATAGTCTTCGCGCGTCCAGTCAAGGTGTGAGTAATAGAAGTGCAGACGGAAATCCTGCTTGTGACATTCGTCGGCCAACTGCTTGATGACATCCTTCCCGTAAGGGGTTGCATCGACAATGTTGAAGTCGGACTGCTTGGTGTCCCACATGGAGAATCCATCGTGATGTCGTGAGGTGAAGCATACATACCTGGCACCAGCGTCTTTGAATGCGTCAATCCATTTCTTGGCATCGAAGCGATGCGGATAGAAGGCATCGGCAACCTTGGCATACTCGTCTTTGTTGAGTTTTCCTTCATTGAGATACCATTCGCCCTGGGCAAAGGTGCTATAAATGCCCCAGTGGATGAAGATGCCGAACTTGGCATCCGCAAATTCCTGTCGGGAAGCCAGATTCTCTTCGGTCGGCTGGTAGGTCTGTGCTAAAGCCGGCCAGGTGAGCCCGCTCAAGAGAAGGGCTGCGAGATAGTGTTTTAGATTTTTCATGTTGTGTGTTTGTTATTTTTTATAGATTAGATAGTGGGTCAAAGGTAAGAAAAAAACAGATGCTGACTAAAAAAACTTAACCGAAAGAACATGACAGAATAGCAAGTTGTCAAAGTTGTCGTTTCTGTTTTTCTATCTGTTGTTTTGTCTTTTAAGTGGCTTAATAATTAAAATCCATCCCTTTTTGGGCTCAATCAGAATGGGTTGAGATGGAATGATGGTTGTGGCATTCTGAAAATCAGCTGATTTCCATATAACATTCATCTGTTTATGGAATATTATTAGTAACTTTGCAACTGATAATATTTTATCTTTATCTAAAGAAATAATATCGTTATGAGCAATATATTATCAGTTTTAGAAAACTTCTCACTTGACAATGCCGATGACATCGCCATCAGCATGGCTCATGATTTCCGCAAGCGCAGGATTGAGAAGAATCTCACTCGTGAGCAGATGGCCGAGCGTTCCAACGTTGCCCTAAGCAACATCGTCCGGTTCGAGCAAAAGGGACTCATCTCCCTGAAGAACCTCATTGCCCTGGCCATGGCGATGGATTACACCTCGGAGGTCAAGAACATTTTTAGCCAACCCAAATATTCCACCATGGAAGAGTTGACCCAGATTCGCAAGAACACCGGCAAGAGTCGGGCATTTAAGAAGGAAATATGATAGACAGACTTACAGTGAAATATCACGAGGAGGTAGTGGGCATCCTCTCCCTCACTCCGGACAACAAGCTTTGTGCCTTTGAGTATGACAAGGCATGGCTGGTGAATGGCTTCAGCGTTTCTCCGTTGGAATTACCCTTGAAGCCAGGCTTGTTCATTGCCAAACCTACTCCATTCTACGGAAACTTCGGGATTTTCGAAGATAGCCTGCCCGATGGATATGGACGTTACCTGCTCCACAGGACTTTGTTGCGTGAAGGAATAGACGACAGGAATCTGACATCCATTGACCGTCTGAGTATGGTGGGCCATAGCGGTATGGGAGCACTTTGCTACGAACCTGAGACCGTTATTGGTAGAAGTCAAGAACTTACTGACTTTGATTTATTGCAGGAAAAGGCACTGGAGGTGCTTAAAGAACAGCAAGACACAGATGCAGGATTGCTTCTTTACAATAGTGGCAATAGCGGTGGTTGCAGACCCAAGGCCATCTTCTCGGACAACGAAGGACATTGGTTGGTAAAATTCCGTCATACATACGATCCTAAGGATATGGGAATACAAGAGTTCCACTACAATGAAGTAGCTCAAAGATGCGGTATCAGTGTGCCAGATTTTAAGCTTGTAAAGGAGAAATATTTGGCCACCAGACGTTTTGACCTGACCTCGGATGGCGAACGTATCCATACAGCTACAGCTGGTGGTCTGCTTTGCATATCCCTTTCCGAGCCCGTGCTGGACTATAGCAACCTGTTGGCATTGACAGGATATCTCACACAAAATCCGAAGGATGTGGAAGAAATGTATCGTCGGATGGTATTCAATTACCTGACAGACAATAAGGACGACCATTGCAAGAACTTCAGTTTCTATGTGAGCAAAGACAATACGGGTAAATGGCGTTGGCACCTCGCTCCTGCCTACGACCTGACACTCTGCACGGAAGGCTATAACGGACAGCATGCCACATCGGTCAACCAAACAGGCACTCCTACGCTGAAGGACTTCATTGCCGTAGGTACAAAAACGAAGATAAGCGAAAAGCGCTGTCTTGAAATCTACGATGAAGTTTATCAGAATTGCGGAGACATTCTTCGATACAAGGTTACTGATAAATAGCAAAATATCAGACTGTCCCTATTTAATTTTTTTTCCCCTGTTGGGCTTGCCCATTGTCCAACCTTTTGCAGGTGGGGAAGCCTAATACCCCAAGTTGCTTTAGCAAGCATTGGGAGTGCCAATCCCAGGTCATTGCAAGCAGGGGCAAAGATAGGACAAATGGAAGAATTATCATGTCTTATCTTCTATCTGGAGTGTGCCCATCAAATAGCGATTTAAGCTGGCGGTCGAAGTCGCTCATAATTTCTCTATCTTGTATCACTCTGAACTTTTCATACTCCGTCAAAGCCTTTTCCTCAGCTTGTTCGTGTGTGATACGTCCGGCATCGGGAAGCAATGCTCTATTGTTCAGCTCCATATATCTTCCGAGAAGTTCTTTCCAATCAGCCATTGTCATCAACACGTGATCTTCGGCTCGTTGTTCAGCAATGTCTATGAAAGCATTACTCAATCTATTCAGTGCATCAACTTCCTTTTCGCTCAGATAGTTTTTAGCCACTGTAACATCGGACTTAATAACTCGCCCATCTGGAGCATTCTTCCATGAGGTAAGACCCATGTGAGGACGCTCCGCATCTGCTCGGTCATAGATGATTTCCGCTGCTGTCTGATTAGTTACAGCATAGTGCATCATATTCTGCACCGTCTTGAAAAACAATTTGGTTGTTTCGCTGTCCTTGTCGTAGTCTGCACTACATTCACTATAGATATCTGTGATTTTTTGATAATAACGACGCTCTGAAAGGCGAATCTCACGAATACGATCAAGTAAATCATCAAAATAGTCTTTGCCAAAATGCTTGCCTTGCTTCAGGCGTTCATCGTCAAGAACAAAGCCTTTAATTATCATTTCTTTCAGTACTGAGGTTGCCCATATTCTGAACTGAGTAGCTTGATAACTATTTACACGATAGCCAACAGCGATGATTGCATCAAGATTGTATAGCATCTGAGGACGATTAACCTCTCTGTCGCCCTCCATTTGAACTATCCCAATTTTTCGGATAGTTGCTGATTCTTGTAGTTCACCAGACTCAAAGATTTGTGCGAGATGATAATTCACAGTCCTAACATCCACACCATACAATTCAGCCATTCGCTTTTGCGACATCCAGAAAGTCTCGTTGTTGAAAATAACTTCAATACGAACTTCCCCTTGTTTTGTTTTATATAATAAGATATTGGATGATAGCGCATTAACAGCAAGTTCTGTAGATGGTACATCCTGTTTGAAATACTCTCTTGCTATTTGCACTTGAGGCTTTTTCCCATCAGCATTCTCTGCAATTATCAAACATGCCATGCGTGATAAGTGCATGTTCTCAACCTCGCGGAATGTACCAGAACCCAACTTAACCATTTCAACCGTTTGGTTAAAATGGTCTGCTGTTTTCATACCTCTACCATTGGCTACTGCAATGGCCTTGTTAAGAATACGGGTGAACTTCTGATAAGTACTATACCCAAGAGCAATGCATAATTCTCTTGATGTCCAATACTCTTGTCCGGCCTCTTCCAATTTCTTTATCTGCTCAAAGTCAGAGTACATTGGTGATATGTTGTTTTCTTCAATCATCTTGTAATTTCGTGACTGTCCCTAGCTTAATTATCTGAAGTCGTGTCGAACTACCGATTTTTTCGGCAGTTGCCGAGATATTCTCGGTAATTGAAACTTCTCCAGTTCATCAGATGGTAATTTTCCTCGACTGAAAGTCGGTGTCATCTGTTATATTATTCTTCTTTTTTTCCTTTCTTGCCTAATGCTTTAATATTATCAAGATAAGCTTGTTCAACTGGAGAAATTGTATTTACTTGCCATTTGCGAAAGTGAGTTGCGACTCTGCTCCTAACACGATAACCAAGGGATATAATCATATCGAGATTATAGTATGGTAACTCTCTTTCGACCATTCTGGAACCTTCCTGACGAACCTGTCGGAATTTCCGACAGGTTGCAGATTCTTC
>JAQXZK010000086.1 GCA_029227175.1 Bacteroidales bacterium
CCGCAGAGGTCAGGTGGAAGATACGTGTACAGGATGAGGTGAATCACGAAGTATATCTCCCCAACAGTCAATCGGTTGCCAAGACACGATGAATGGTCTTGCCGTCTATCTTTAATACCTAAACTGCACAAAATGGAAGTTTTTCTCAAGAAGGTGAATGTTACTTGTCAATTCGCTTTAAAGTTTCATCTATTTTCTTGGCATAAAGTTTTGAATCCTCGTAGGTGTCAGCAATGTCAGAAAGCAGTTTTTCAATATAGTTTTTGAGATTCGTGCCTTCTTCAATTGCCATAATTGAAAGGGTCTTGAAGGTTGTCTCGTCAAGATTGATAATTTTCCTTTTTGAGGGTGTTATTGTTGTAGTCTTCATAATTCCAATGGTTTAAATGCGATTGCAAAGATATATAACATATATATGATATATACAAATTTGATAACATTATTTTGCAAAAAAAAATGTGGTGGCACTATCAGGCTATCTGGAATAATGATACAACCTCGTTAAAACACAGCCTATTACAAGTCCTAAACAGGAATAAGAAATGTAGTCCAGAATATTTCGTCTTCGTGGGACTTCAGCGATAACGATAACGATGGCGAACACGATAACGATGGGGTTGATGATTGATGGTTGATGATTGAATATCCGCAGGTCTTCGACCCGCGGTTACCATTGTGTCACCCCCTTTGGGGTGTGGAATGAAGAAATGTGTATTTTGCACCCAAATAGTGCACTATTATATTGTTTTATGCACATTGTTGGTGCGTTTATGGCCTGCTCCTGCGATTGTTGAATCCTAACATGACCATTTATGCAACAACTGTTAGAAAACTACAAGAGGTTGTTGGGCCTGAGAGATTATCCTTGGGCAGCACTTTTCTCTCGTATCTCTACCCGACGTATTTTGCCGCTGATGGTTTTGGGCAATTCGTCTACGAACTCTATGATGCGGGGGTATTTGTAGGGTGCGGTCTCTTTCTTGACATGTTCCTGCAGTACGCGTACAAGTGATTGGACGGCCTCTTCGTTGTCCTTTATCCTGTTTCGGTATGGCTCGGAGAGTACAACGGTGGCTTTGACAATCTGGCCGCGAATCTCGTCCGGCACTGCGGTTATGGCACATTCTACCACTGCGGCATGGGTCATGAGGGCTGATTCGACTTCGAATGGGCCTACGCGATAGCCGGAGGTCTTGATGACGTCATCAGCCCGGGAGACGAACCACAGGTAGCCGTCTTCATCGCGGTAGACTACATCGCCGGTGTAGTAGACGTTGTTCATGATGCGCTTCTCGGTCATCTCATCGTTGCGGTAATAGCACTTGAACAGTCCCAGGGGCTTGGCTCCATCTACGTGAATAACCAGTTCTCCGTGCTCCATTGGCTTGACCGGCCGTCCTTCCTCGTTCAACACATCGATATGGTATTGGGGGTTTCGTACGCCCATCGCTCCGGGTCTTGGTTTCACCCACGGATAGGTGCCTACGACAAGTGTCGTCTCTGTCTGGCCGTATGACTCGTAGATGGTGATTCCCGTCTTCTGCTTCCACTCTTCGAATACGTTCGGGTTCAGGGCCTCACCAGCTGTGGTGCAGTACTCTAAGGCAGAGAGGTCGTAGGCCGAGATGTCTTCGCGTATGAGGAAGCGGTATATGGTCGGAGGGGCGCAGAAGGAGGTGATGTGGAAGTCCTGAAGCACCTTGAGCAGGTCGCAGGGTTCAAAGCGGCCTTCATAGTCATAGACGAAGACCGTTGCACCGGCAATCATCTGTCCGTAGAATTTTCCCCATACGGCTTTTCCCCAGCCGGTGTCGGCCAGTGTCATGTGCAGAGAACCCTCATGTACGTTGTGCCAGTATTTGGCTGTAATGATGTGGGCCAGCGGGTAGGAGTAATCGTGCATCACCATTTTGGGCTCACCGGTCGTTCCGCTTGTGAAGTAGAGCAGGAAATTGTCGGTCACCCGATTGCGCTCAGGGCGTACAAACGGTTCGGCCTCACGCAAGCCGAGGTGATAGTCATACCATCCGTTTGGTACAGACGGACCGATGGAGATGCAACTGTTGAGCATCTTGCAGAAGCGTCTGGCTTTTTGTACGTTTTCCAGTACGGCAGGGTCTCCGCAGGCCACGATGCAGCTGATGCCTGCCATATAACAGCGATATGTGATATCTTTGGAGGTCAACATGTGGGTTGCGGGTATTGCTACCGCTCCAATTTTGTGTAAGGCAACCATCGTAATCCACCACTCCAGCCTGCGTTTCAGGATGAGCATGACACGGTCGCCTCGTTCAACACCGATAGACTGTAGGAAAGAGGCGCATCTGTCGGTCTCTTCCTTGAACTCGCGATAGGTGAGATGCCTGACATCTCCTTTGTCGTTTGACCACAGGATGGCTTCCTTCTCCGGTTGCTGCTCAGCGTAAACGTCCACTACATCGTATGCAAAATTGAAATTATCAGGTACGTTAACCTTAAAGTGGGCCAGGAAATCTTCGTATGAAGAGAAATCAACCTGTGGCAAAAAGTGTTCTATCATATTGTCGTTGTTATTTCAGTGGCAAAAATGATGATTTTTTCTTACATATTCACACCGGGGAGGCAGATTATCTTCCGAAATGTCGAAAAACACCGATGGAATGTTTATGGCTGACTGAAGATCTTGTAAACGATTCGGGCTTCATCTCGACAGAGTCCGCACGACCACCGATGGGTGAGGAGCCGGATTAGTGCTTGTTGCCTTTTATGCGGGCGTGAATCTCTTTCTTTCTGCTTCGGCTGACGGCTATCTGAACTTCTTCATCGCCTCTGATGGTGATCCACTCGCTCCCATTGATGCCTTTCTCAAAGCTCTTGATTTCGCGGAAGGGTACGATGTACTTCCTGTTCACCAGCATGAACTCGTTCGGGTCCAGTTCCTCGGACAAGGTCTTCAGCGGCAGGTTCACCACATGGGAAGAGCCATCGGTAAGCACCAGGAACGTGTATTTCTGTTCCGAGACTATATAGCGGACATGAGACACAGGAACCACGAGGTCTCCCTTGTAGGTGTGGACGACAAAACGCTTCCTGTAACGCATGTTCATGTCCATGTCCAGAAAGAGTTCTTCGCGATGCTTGTCTGTAACAAGACGTTTCAGCGACTTCCGGATGGCAAGGCGCAATTCGGTACCGTCAACAGGCTTCAGCAGAAACGACAGACTGTTATATCCGAAGGCTTGCAAGGCGTATTCATCATAGGCTGTCGTGAAGATGATGGGTATATCGTCCGGAGCCTCGGCCAAGGCCTGAAAGCTGAGTCCATCGCTCAACTGGATATCGGCAATAATCAGGTCGATGTCTTCGTGATTGCCGGCAAAGAAATCATGTCCCTCAGCAATGGATGTCAGCGGTCCTATCAGTCTGCACTCGGGCATCTGCTCCTGCAGGAGGTCCTGCAGCAAGGTGTAGTTGTATGTCTCGTCTTCGAATATCAGTATATTCATGGGGGTACTTACATTTTTACCAGGGGTAGCATGACCACGAATGTCTCTCCATCGTTCTTTATCGTCAGTTCGCGGTTGCATAGTAGCTTCATGATTTCATTCACGTAGGCAAGTCCTATTTGTGTGGAGCCTCTCTTTGTGAGCAGTGGCAGGAATCTGTTTGAGACACAGAGGCAGTCGTCTTGTGTGTAGAACCTGATCTCGAGCGGGTCGCCTTTCGTGTGGATATTATGTTTGATGGCATTCTCCAGCAAGCCTTGAAGTGTGAGTGGGGGGAGGGAGAAGTCCTTCAACTTCAGTACCTCGGGCTCGATATGCAGGCGGATGCAGCCCAGATGACGGATCTCCATCAGTTCATAATACTTCAGCAGCATCTTGATTTCTTCCTTGATAGGCACATAGTACTCGTTGTCGTACCCCAACAGGTAGCGATACATGGCGGCCAGGTGACGCAGGAATCTCATCGCCTTTTGTGGCTCCCGCATGACCAGACTTACGGCTACACTGATGCTGTTGAATAAGAAGTGGGGGGTCACCTTCCTTCTCAAGGACAGCAACTTCATCTCTCGCTGGAGTGCTTCGTTCTCCTGTTGTAGTTTTTTGTTCTGCTGCAAGGACTCTTGCAGCTTCAACTCCAATTCCTCTCGTGAAAGTCCCGCTTCTGTCATCATTTCTCTCCGCTCTCTTGCGATGCTGTCTGCTGACAGTCTGCAGCTATCAGTTGCAATAACTTCTCTACAGCCTCTTCTTCAGGAATATTCTTCTCGATGCACTCTTTTTGTCGGTACAGACTTACCTTCCCGCGAGCGGCACCTACATAGCCGTAGTCGGCATCGGCCATCTCGCCCGGTCCGTTCACGATACAGCCCATGATGCCAATCTTCAGACCCTTCAGGTGTGAGGTCGCCTGCTTGATGCGTGCAATGGTCTCTTCCAGATTGTACAGTGTCCGTCCGCAACCCGGGCATGATATATATTCTGTCTTGCTTGTGCGGAGCCGTCCGGCTTGCAGGATGCCGAATGCTGTTATGTCTTGTTTCTCGGCTGCAATGGGTTGTCCGCTTGCTTGTCGGGGGAGGTTGTTCAGGAAGATGCCGTCTACCAGTCCGTCGAAACAAAGAGCTCCCATGTCGGCAGCTGCCTTCAATTGGAAGTCCTCCAGGTCAGTCTCCTGATAATGCTGGAAGATGATGACCGGATTCAGCAGGCCTTCGCCCATCATCTCGTGAATCAAGGCACGTTGTTCGCCCAACCGGTTTTGATGATTGCTCTGGGCTATCACAACGACCTCAGGATGAACCTTCAGGCAGGCAATGGTTTCTTCGTTCAGCTCTATGTAGGTCAGGAACAGGAATTTCAAGGTGCATGGGAAAGCACCGATGAACGGAAGTTGCTCCTTCTTGAATACCGGATATACATTTTCTCGGGGCTGCCAGCAGTCTGCATCAATGAGATAGCCAACGCCTGCTTCAATGCGGTCGGGCAGTTGGCGGCCTACATACGCATAGTCGGGTTTGAACTGTGGGTTAAAGTCCTCTGCCGAAGCAATGCGGTTGGAGACGACAACCGGCACCTGTGTGCCTCCGATGTTGTGCACGGGACGTGTCGGGCGTCTTGTCGGAGCCGTATAGTCGAATCCGGCACTTTCGATGCCCGGTATATAGAGGTGACCCTGGCGTTTCATGACATAGTCGCGCAGTTTCCTGGCCACGGGGATTTCCTTTTCCGGGGCTTCGCTGAGTGAGACCCTTATGGTGTCTCCCAGTCCATCGGCCAACAGTGCACCGATGCCCAAGGCCGACTTGATGCGTCCGTCTTCACCGTCTCCGGCCTCTGTCACTCCCAGATGCAGGGGAAAATGCATGTCTTCCTGCTCCATGACCTGAGCCAGCAGGCGAACCGTACGAACCATCACCACGGGATTGGAGGCCTTGATGGAGATAATGACGTCAAGGAATTGTTCTGCCACACAGATGCGCAGGAACTCCATGCAAGACTCGACCATTCCGGCCGGAGTGTCTCCATAGCGTGACATGATGCGGTCGCTCAGTGAACCGTGATTTACACCGATGCGGATGGCGGTACCGTTCTTTTTACAGATGTTCAGGAAGGGAACAAAACGGTCGTGTAGCCGCTTCAATTCAGCGGCATACTCCTCGTTCGTATAGTCAATCTGCTTGAATGTGCGTGCGGCATCTACGTAATTGCCAGGATTGATGCGTACTTTTTCGGCATAAAGGGCGGCCACATCGGCCACATCGGGGTTGAAATGTACATCGGCTACCAGAGGAACGTCACATCCTCTCTCGCGCAAGTCGGCATGGATGTTTCTCAGGTTTTCAGCCTCACGTATGCCTTGGGTCGTCAGGCGCACAATTTCGCCTCCGGCCTCTACAATGCGCAGAGTCTGGTCTACACAGGCTTCTGTGTCCTGAGTAGGGGTGTTTGTCATGCTTTGCAGCCTGATGGGATTGGTGGCTCCCACTCCAATCTGGCCTATGTGGACCTCGACCGTCTCTCTTCGTCTATAGTTAAATAAATCCATCAGTTTGTCTTGAACTCGTAGGTTACACCTTTCAACTCTTCGTTTGCCTTGACGATTTTGTTCTTTAGCCCTTCTTTGTAGGTTGCCAGTGAGGAGGCTATGTCGGCATCGCTCAGTGCAAGCATTTGGGTGGCCAGAATAGCGGCATTCAAGGCTCCGTTGATGGCTACTGTCGCAACCGGAATGCCGGGAGGCATCTGGATGATGCTGTATAGCGCATCCATCCCATCAAGTACAGAACCTTTGACAGGAACACCGATGACCGGCAATGTGGTATTGGCTGCTATCACACCGGGAAGGGCAGCTGCCATACCGGCAGCAGCAATAATCACTTTAATGCCTCGTGAAGCGGCATTGCGGGCAAAGGATTCAACTTCAGAGGGTGTGCGATGGGCCGAAAGGGCATTCATCTCGAAAGGTATCTTCATATCGTTCAGAAATGCTGCTGCTTTTTCCATCACAGGAAGGTCACTGGTGCTACCCATGATGATACTTACGATTGGTTCCATATAGATATATTATTACATTTTTTTTAATGAATCAGCCGAAACAGAAAAAGGACAAGGATGTTGAAACCCGGAGTCAGTCCCAGTGTCGCGCAGGCGTATCCCAATGCATAGCCGAGGAAGACTTCCGATGGGGTGTGATTCCCCAGTATCAGAACAGCGGTACCTACGCAACCGGCCAGAAGGATACAAACTCCGAGCCATAGAATGGGGTTGAAACCATACCATGCACTGAAATAGACCAGACCTGCGAGGATGGCCCCCATGCCCATGGCATGCTCACTGAGTTTCCACTTCAGACTCGCTATCAGGCTTGTGACCAGCATGAGCAAGACAGACAGGATGATGCCGGTCATGTACCAGGGCAATCTCATCCGAATCATAATCACCAGACAGAAGATATAGGATAAGATGAACATCAGGTGTGGAATAAACCGGTTCTTGCGCGTGTGAAAATGAGATGGCTTCAACTTGTGCAGGCACATGTAAAGACCGATGGCCGAAGCGGGAAGTAACAAGGTGAAGGCCGCAATGATACCCAAGAGGGAAAACCTGCTTGCCAGCGGGAGGTTATTCAGATAGGTACCAAAGAGCAACAGGGTGACTGCCACTAACGGAATGGCGTATGGTACGCATATATAGGACACCATTCTTGCGCATTGCCTCATCAGTCTTCCCTTTTTCTCTGGTTCTATGGTCTGCATGTATGTGATTCTCTATTATTTTCTTAATCGTGAAACAGGAATGTGCAGTTGGTCGCGATACTTCGCTATGGTGCGTCTTGCAATCGGGAATCCCTTGTCCTGCAGAATCTTGCATAATTCGGCATCGGTCAACGGGTTCTTTTTGTCTTCACTGGCTACACTATCTAACAGAATGCGGTGTATTTCCTTGACAGAACGCTCTTCGCCATCTTCGTTTTTAAATCCATCTGTAAAGAAAAATTTTAATGGGAAGATACCATAGTGTGTCTGTACGTATTTATTGCTGCATACACGAGAGATGGTTGAGATGTCGAGTTCGGTACGAGTGGCAATATCTTTCAGAATCATGGGGCGTAACAGTGTCTCGTCACCTTCGATGAAGAAGTCCCGTTGCATTTCCATAATAGCGTTCATGGTGCGTTGCAGGGTGTCTTGACGTTTCCGGACTGCATCAATAAACATCTGTGCGGCATCAATCTTCTGCTTCAAGAAGACAGCTGCATCTCTGCGGTCGTTTGTCACGCCCTTCCCCTGGCTTTGTTCGTCCAGCATCTGACGGAAATCTCCGTTGACCTTGAGCGAGGGTATGTCTCCACTATTCAGTGTCATCGAAAGCCGGTTATTCTCGTCAACGTCAACGATGAAGTCGGGCACTATCTGTTGCATATTTTTGCCGATGGATTCGCCCAGGGAAATTCCGGGGCGCGGGTTCAGACGGGTAATCTCTTTAATGGCTTTGTCGCACGTCTGCTCGTCTATACCCATTTGTCGGGCTATACGGTCCCAGTGTTTGCGGGTGAAATCTTCGTAGCAATTTTCCAGAATCTTAATCTGAAGGTCAAGTATTTCGCTGGCCTCTGTCTCGCGTTTTCTATAAAGTTGGAGGAGCAGGCATTCCTGCAAAGAACGTGCACCAAGACCGGCCGGCTCAAAGTCTTGTATCACCTGCAGACATTCTTCAACCTCTTTCTCGGTTATGCTGATGCCCTGGTAGATGGCCAATTCATCAGTCAGTGCGGTTAGTGGCTTGCGCAACAGACCGTCATCGTCCAGCGAACCAATGATATATTCGCACACTCTCCTGCGCTCGTCTGACAGTTCGCGTTCGGACAGTTGCTCTTTCAGCACCTCGTAGAAAGACGTTGCGTCAGAGAAGGGGATTTCCTCAGCCTGCTCGCCTCGGCTACGGTTTTGGTCCTGCAATTTATAATCAGGTACATCGTCCTCCGAACGATAGTCGTCGTTTGCGTCATAATCGGTGTTGTTCCCGCCTTCATCGAAGGAGTCATTTCCTTCGAATTCCTCTCCGTTTTTCTCGCTATTGTCCTCCTCCAGAGCCGGATTCTCCTGAATCTCGCCTCTCACGCGTTCTTCCATTTCAACGGTAGGCAGTTCTATGAGTCTCACCAACAGGATTTGTTGGGGAGAAAGTTGTAGACTCTGTACCTGAGCCTGTTCCTGTATTTGTTTGCTTTCCTGACTCAACGTGCTTTTTCCAAAATGATTTCGTCTGCAAAAATACTCATTTGTTTATTGCAAAGAAATGTTTTAAGTACTAACTTTGCCTTTAATTCATCAAAATTCATATAAATATGTTCGCAAAAGAAACCTATATCAACCGTCGTTCCGCTTTAAAACAGTATGTAGGCGGAGGATTGTTGCTATTCCTGGGAAACGAGGAACAGGGCCTCAACTACGAGGATAACTCATTCCGCTTTCGTCAGGACTCTACATTCCTGTATTATTTTGGAATTTCTGCACCCAGTCTGGCTGCAATCATAGACATCGACGAAAACCGAGAAATAATCTTTGGCGACGAACTCACCATTGACTACATTGTCTGGATGGGTACCTTGCCTACATTGTCCGAGAAATCTGAACAGGTAGGCATTCAGGATGTACGCCCACAGAACGAGTTGTATAAATACCTGCAAAAAGCGGCAGGAAAGGGACAGACGATTCATTATCTGCCACCTTATCGTGCCGAACATAAACTTAAGCTCATGGACTTGTTGGGCATTGCTCCGGCTCAGCAAACGGGTTCCGTTCCTTTCATTCGCGGAGTTGTCGCACAACGCAATATCAAGACGGAGGAGGAAATCCAGGAAATAGAAAAAGCCTGCGATGTGACGGCCGACATGCATATTACAGCCATTAAAATGTTGCGCCCCGGCATGTATGAATATGAAATCACAGCGGCCATGAATCAGGTGGCAGAAAGCAACAACTGTCTCCTTTCGTTCCCTACCATTGCCACCATCAACGGGCAGACGCTTCACAATCATTATCATGGCAATCAGGTGAAACCGGGAGACCTCTTCCTTATCGATGCCGGTTGCGAGCGCCCATCCGGATATTGTGGTGACATGTCATCTACTTTCCCGGCCGATAAGACCTTTTCACCCAGTCAGCGTGCTGTTTACGAAATCCAGAACGCGATGCATCTCGCGAGTGTCAAGGCACTTCGCCCCGGTATTCCCTATATGGAAGTCTACGAACTCTCTGCCCGCGTCATGGTTGAGGGCATGAAGTCGCTTGGACTTATGAAGGGAGATGCCGATGATGCGGTACATGAAGGTGCACATGCTCTCTTCTACCCGCACGGGTTAGGCCATATGATGGGTCTTGACGTGCATGATATGGAGAATCTGGGCGAAATCTGGGTAGGCTATGACGGACAGCCCAAGAGTACGCAGTTCGGTCGCAAGAGCCAGCGTCTCGCCATACCGTTGCGCCCGGGTTTTGTTCATACCGTTGAACCGGGAATCTATTTCATTCCGGAACTGATTGACCTCTGGCAAAGCCAAAAGAAATTTGCTGATTTCATCAATTACGATGAGGTAGAGAAATATCGCTACTTTGGAGGCATCCGGAACGAAGAGGATTACCTCATTACTGAGACTGGGGCACGTCGGCTTGGCAAGAAGATTCCGCTCACACCGGAAGAAGTTGAGGCCATCAGGTAGAGAGAGGGTCTTTCGCTATCTGCTGATAGACTTTAGGCTGACATAATAATATAGGGGAAGTATCTGTAGATGCTGCCCCTATATTATTTGCCTTATGGAAGAAAATGGTCTGGTTAAGGTTCTTTGTTACGAAGCAATGCAATCAGCTCTCTCATGCCCGCTGAAGCACCCTTCTGAATCACGTTAATATTTGTTCCGGAGTGTATGGTGACAGGATTCGGGTCTATCAGATATTTCTCGGCATCATCGCGCACATAATTCAGCAAACCGGCAGCAGGATAGACGTTCATGCTGGTCCCGATGATAACAAATATATCAGCCTTGGATGCCTCGCGGATGGCAGGTTCTATCATAGGAACAGCCTCACCGAACCACACGATGAAGGGCCGTAGTTGTGAACCGTCACCGGCCAGGTCGCCCATTTTTACTTCATACTCTTCGGGTCGAAGTTCCCGGATATAACGCGAGTCATTCGGGTTGAAGCTGGAGCAGACCTTCAGCAATTCCCCGTGCAAGTGTATGATGTGTTTGCTGCCGGCCCTCTCATGCAGGTCATCAACATTCTGTGTCACTACCGTTACGTCAAAATCCTTTTCCAACTCCACAAGCCCTTCGTGCCCATAGTTTGGTCGGGTTGTCAGTAGCTGTTTGCGACGCTCGTTGTAGAATTTTGTAACCAAAGCAGGATTGCGATACCAGCCTTCCGGTGTCGCTACATCCTCAACCGGGTACTTGTCCCATAGTCCACCCGCGTCTCGAAACGTACTTATGCCACTCTCTGCGCTGATACCGGCACCTGATAATACAACTAACTTCTTCATAACTTCTCGATTACTTGCTTTTACTTAATATGATTGAAGAGCAAATGTAACTAAAAAGGGATTTTCAGTGTGGAAGATTTAAGTATTTTTTGTACCTACATATCATAACATTCGAAGAAAAACCATACTTTTGCACTCTCTAACAAACAAGTATGGACAAATTCAGCTACGCAATTGGTCTTGGAATAGGCCAAAATCTTAAAAGTATGGGTGCTTCCAACCTTGTAGTGGAAGATTTTGCACAAGCAGTTGGTGACATCTTGAATGGCAACCAGATTGCTATAAGCCATACGGAAGCTCGTGATATCGTTAATAAGTATTTTGAAGAACTGGAAGCAAAGCAGAGTGCGGCAGCCATCGAAATGGGCCGGAAATTCCTCGACGAGAATGCCAAGCGTGAAGGGGTGATAACCCTCAAGAGTGGCCTTCAGTATGAAGTCATTCAGGCTGGTGACACGGAAGGCCCGCGTGCTACAGCTTCTGACCGTGTGGAGTGTCACTACGAAGGTACACTCATAGACGGTACGCTTTTCGATAGCTCGGTAAAACGAGGACAGCCGGCCACATTCGGTGTGACTCAGGTTATCCCGGGATGGGTAGAGGCGCTTCAACTCATGCCTGTTGGCGCAAAATGGAAACTCTACATCCCCTACGGCCTCGGTTATGGTGCGCAGGGTGCCGGTGAGATGATTCCGCCTTACAGCACGCTTATCTTCGAAGTAGAATTGCTTCGCATCGTAAAATAACAGAAGATATTATATAAATTATAAATAGAATAACATAAGAAATGAAGAAATTAGCATTTATTGCAACGATTGCTGTTGCGTTTGGTTTAGCTTCTTGTACAGCTCAGGCTCCAAAAGCAAATCTCAAGACAAGTCTCGACTCACTGGTTTATGCTACAGGTCTCAGCCGAACAGAAGGCCTTGATATGTATCTCTTGCAGCAGGGTATTGACTCAACAATGATGAACGAATTTCTGAAGGGATTCATGGAAGGATCGGCCAAGACCGACAAGAAAGATGCTGCTTATATGTTCGGACTCCAGATAGGACAGAGTGTGGCTACGAATTGGGTAGACGGCTTGAGCCAGGAAATCTTCGGAAATGACTCTGTAAAGATTGACCGCAACAATCTGCTTGCTGGTTTCGTGGCTGGTGTCACCAACAAAGGAATTATGACAAAACAGGAGGCAGCAGAGTTCTCACGTGTGGCTATGAACAGAATCAAGGAACAAATTGCTGAAGAACAGTATGGAGAAAACAAAGCTGCCGGACAGAAATTCCTCGAAGAAAACAAGTCTAAGGAAGGAGTGAAAGTAACGGAAAGTGGTCTCCAGTATAAGGTTATCACAGAAGGAAAGGGCGAAGTGCCAACTGAGACCAGTCGCGTGAAGGTAAACTATCGCGGAACGTTGATTGATGGTACAGAATTTGACAGCTCATACAAGCGTAACGAACCTACCACCTTCACGGCTAATCAGGTAATCAGCGGCTGGACAGAAGCCCTCACCATGATGCCTGTAGGCTCTAAGTGGGAACTCTACATTCCTTATGATTTGGCATATGGCGCTCGCGAAGCAGGTCAGATTAAGCCTTTCTCAACATTGATTTTTGAAGTAGAGTTGCTCGGTATCGAAAAGTAATCAGCATACAAATAAATGGAAAAGCCTCCACATCGTGGAGGCTTTTTTTTTCTTCCTATAGCCCTTTTTATGTCAGAATTATGCGAAAAGCAAAAAAATAATTGCTTTTCGTTGGAAAAATATAAAATAGAACGTATATTTGCTTACCTTTTGACAAGGTTAAAAACAAAGAAAAAAGAAATAAAAATGGAAAAATTAGATAGTCTCGATCGTCAGATCCTGGAAATTATCACCCAGAATGCTCGTCTTCCGTTCAAAGATGTTGCTGCGGTATGCGGAGTATCAAGAGCTGCCATTCACCAGCGTGTACAGCGGCTCATTGACCTTGGTGTCATTGTTGGCTCAGGCTATAATGTCAGTCCTAAAATGTTAGGATTCCATACCTGTACTTACATCGGTATCACATTAGAGAAAGGCTCCATGTATAAAGCTGCGGTAGAAGCGCTTCGTGATATACCGGAGGTGGTAGAATGTCATTTTACAACAGGTCCTTACACCATGTTGACCAAGGTATATGCTCGAGACAATGAACACCTCATGGAATTGCTCAACAACCGGATGCAGCAAATTGCGGGTGTCATCTCTACAGAGACACTTATCTCGCTTGAGCAAAGCATCAAGAAAGAAATTCCAATTTTGCCTGACGCAGGATGTGTTTTACCGGGATAATCATAGGAATCTTCACCTTCCTTATCATCGGGTTGTTCCATCCCATCTGCATCAAGGCTGAATATTATTGGGGAACCCGTTGCTGGTGGATCTTTCTTCTGCTCGGTGTTTTGGGCGTAGTGGGGAGTCTGTTTTGTCGTAACATAATTTGTTCGTCGCTACTTGGTGTATTCTCATTCTCCAGTTTTTGGACAATCAGAGAAATTTTTGAACAGGAGAGGCGCGTGCAAAAAGGGTGGTATCCCAAGAACCCCAAGCGCAAATACAAATTCTAAACAAAAACGTTTGCAAAATAACAGATAAACCACTATCTTTGCAGCCGAATCTGATAAAAAGACTTGTCGGTTCTCGGACTTGTAGCTCAGTTGGTTAGAGCAACAGACTCATAATCTGGAGGTCCTAGGTTCAAGCCCTAGCTGGTCCACAAAGAATATCAGGCAGTTACGAATTTCGTAACTGCTTTTTTTGTGTCCTTGCATAAACTGGAGGGCGAGGAACGTGCCAGATCGGCACAAAGCCCCGACTTTCACAAGCTGGGGCTTTGTTATTATCTAAAGATTTCGTATCTTTAGGCATAAGAATTTTTACTATGACAAAGATACATTTTCGTCCTTACAATCCTAACCAGACAGTGCTTTTTCCTCAGAGAATTGATGAGGATATTGCAGAAAACGATCCGGTGCGCATGGTTGACGCCCTGGTTGAGAGCCTGAATCTTGAAAGTTTCAGAAAACTGTATAAGGAATGCGGCCGCAGCCCTTAC
>JAQXZK010000087.1 GCA_029227175.1 Bacteroidales bacterium
TAGTGTGTTTCCCAGGTGCAATCTTAGTTTGTATTAAAAAACCTTCCTTGACACTCCCCAATCCGATATATTTCCCATCAAGTATTATTTCAAACTCTCTCATCAAAACTGAATACTTATGGAGCTTCCGCCCCATTTTAACAGTCAAGTTGACGGACTTCGCCTTGCGGATCTGGTCTTCATACACATCATAGCCGGCTTTAATCCAAGGGAAAAAATCTTCAGCACTGATTGTAATCCCCTTACGAGGGAGGGATTTAATAAAACTATCTATCACCTGCTCACGAATAGTAGAAACAGAAGTAGGCTCCATATTACCTTTATCCCATGAGCCCAATCGTTTAATTCTCCTTTGAATAACTGGAGGATTTGATGAATAAGTGAAATTCTCTTTGCCTAGAAGCGATAGAACCAGATAAGGATTATCAATTATTATATCTTCCTTTTCTCGAAGAATCCCCAGCCCCCATTCAATCACACGCCAGGAATGCTCGACCTCCGAAGCATGGAATAAAGCCCTCTGCAATATCTCCGGCCCAATATGTTTGGCTGCCACATCGTCAGCTTCATATTCTAAATACTCTGAAAGAGTATCCATTTGTTTCTTGATTTTTCTAAGGAATTTCAAACGATATGCTGTATATGTGGATATAAATGCTTCTAAAACAATTTTTCTCATTGAGCGTAATGAGAAGTCAACATTATACAGTTCCGGAAAGCATTGTAATTGTATTCTGGAGAGTTGCCCAAATACATATACACTATAGGTTGATTTCAAAACTTCCTGGGAAAAATGTCCAAATTCGTGGAGCAACATTGCGCGTAATACATCATCAGGCAGTTGGGAAACAAGCGCCATACCCAGAACCAATGACAATTGAATTGAAGAACTACTGGACATCCCATCGTCATCGGACGAAACAAATACCGCAGTAGTTGTTCCTTCTTCCAAATAGACCAACTCCGGCATAGGAATACCAACTTCTGCTGAGGTATCAGCAATCAGTCTGAATAGTTGCGGATATTCTTCTTCTCTCAATGCAATGAAAGAGGCCGGTATGTTAATCTTATACTTTTTATTCTTTTTGTACCATACTATAAAACTGCAACCACCGATGATAAAGATTACGCCTACAATGAAAGTGAGGGAATAAGAATACTCCAAAAGAAAGTCATCTTCTTCGAATGAAGAACAATATTCAGACCATCCGCTGATAGCTAAAAGTATGGCAGCAACACCCCACAATGGACATAGTAGGTATGCCACTATGGTCATCTTATGTTTATTTATTCTATGCAGAATATCCCTCTTCAATGCATTTTTACTTTCACTGCGTTTCATAATCATTTATCAGTAATTAGAGTACATAAACAGAAGGAATCTGTCAGTTATCCATTTGCATCATATCAATTCGCGAGACAAAAATCACGAAGACGCTAGTCTTCTTTTCCCACTTGTAGTCTATACATAGGCGATAAGAAAATCCGGATTCTGTTGAAAAGTCAAACGGAACTCCCTTAATGCCTGCTGGAGAGTAGAAGGATAGGGTGTGCATTCCGGGAGCAGTTTGATATCTAAGATTATAACCAGCTTTGAAATTGCCGGTTCCTATTGTGCATCCATCCAAAAGTATTTCATAAAAGCCATCTACCAACGGCAATTTATGTTTATTCTTTTCCAGTTGCATAAACATAATAGCCGACCTTCGATACTCAGTTTCCCTCTGATAAATTGGCAAACCTTCAGAAAGCCAGGAAGCAAATGCAAGCGGAGGTAATTCTTGCCCATATATGGGATGAGAGTCACGACTGATAATTGACGCAACCTCTGATTGTACAATATCTGTATCAGGAGATGTATCCATTACAGAATCCGTTTGCCTAAACACTCGCATCTCACACTCTTTATCCAGTGCCTGAAGAAAACCTCCAAATTTTGAGATAATGCCGAGTGCCGTATATTCATCCACATAACTTCCGTCCGAAAGGTAACCAAGCCCCCAGTGAATTACTTTATATGCTTTTTTGAGAGATGACGCTTTACGAATTGCAGTTTTTACCAGAAGTCCGCCATTAAAGGAAGCTGCAAGATCATCAGCTTCATACTCCATCAACCTGGAAAGCCCTTTGTATTCTTTATTTATAAGATTGACAAATACAATTGTAATGTAAGCAAAAAGGGCGATTTGTGCCTTTATCTGATTATTCAACGAAGAGCTGTCATACTCTATACGGTCTGCTAGAAACATCTTGGAGAATTGACCGATACGATACACACTCCCAGTCTCACGGATACTATCTTGACAATAGTGGCCAAACTCATGATATAGAATCGTTTTCAACTCTTTATCAGAGAGTTGCGTCAGAAACCCAAGCCCCACAACCAACTCCAATTGCGGATGTTTCCTAAAAACATTAAATAAGTTAGGTTTGATAAATACTGCAGCAAACGGTTCTGGACATATATATATGTTCGGCAGTTTACGGATATTGAGGTCTGAGGTTACGGAATTGACCAAGCCAAACAACGCTGGCAATTCTGATGATGAAACTTTGTCAAA
>JAQXZK010000088.1 GCA_029227175.1 Bacteroidales bacterium
TTAAGATATTACATAGCCCTCAGTGCTTGCGCACTTTTGAGTTTCAGCGCATGCGAGATGCAGGAAGAGATGTGGGGAAAGAAACCTACAAGCAATACGGAAGTCGGTGCTTTGACCTTGGATGTCTTGGCCGAAGAGCCTGTTTCTACCAAGGCCGCAGTTTCCACGGCCGACTTTCCGATTGTGATCAAGGGTAAAGATGACAATATAAAGGATCAAGTCTTCAACTATAATTCAATCAGTGAGTTCCCTGCTGCTGGCCTCACATTGCCTACCGGTACTTACATCGTCTCTGCCCATTCTAACGCCACATTGGAGAAAGAGATGACGAAACCCTATTTCCAAGGTGAACAAGAAGTGGAGATACAAACCAAGGTCAACACGCAGGCAACGGTCAACTGTAAGATGAAAAATACCAAGATTGAGATAGCACTGGATTTAGAGTTTCAGAATGCCCTCTCCGAATGGGGATTGACCATCAACGATGGTTCTAACACGGCAATCTATTTCTCCAGCACAGACAGCAAGCGGTTGGTCTATTATTACTTCGAGGGCGAGGTAGAAAAGCTTACCTTGAACATTCGAGGAAAGCTGAAAGAGGATGGCAACACCATCTATGATTCTATGTACTTGACCAAAAAGGAAGCAGACGAAAAGTATGACGATGTATCCAACTGTTTTGAGGGAGGAGAAGCGTTAAAGATTAACCTCACGTTATCCAAAGCCACCGAAGGAAAGATCACCTTAAGTGCAACAGCCAGCATCCTTTTTACGAACCACACGCAAGAGGAGTCAGTAAATGTGGTTTTCCCGGGTGAGGAGGAAGAGACTCCAAGTGAGCCGATCACACCAGAAGAACCAAGTGGTGAAGGGGTCAACATGACCTGCTCTGCTTTTGACACAGGTGTGACATTCTCGAATAGTGTTGAGAACTTACCTGAGGATTTAACAAACATAGCCGTAAACATCACTGCACCCAGCGGCTTAGCCAGTCTTAAAGCCACCATTATCGCAGGTAACGAGGGTCTCAATGGTTTACTTGAAGAGAGTTTACCTTTTACCAATAGGGAATTAATTGGAGACACAGAAATAGAAGGCTTGCTTGCCAGCGTTGGGGTCCCTATTCAAATGCCCACTCAAGGGACTACTTCATATAATTTCCCAATTGGACAGTTCTTTAGTATGATGAAGATTTATGGCCCCACAGTTGATGCGGATGCGGATGAGACTGAATATGATCCTGATGGAAAAGATGAACATATCTTCCGAATCACCGCAACAGACAGTCTGGGGAACTGGCTGACAAAAGAGTTAAAAGTTAAGATTACAAAATGATGAAGACGATTATACGACAGTTAGGAATCTGTGGATTAGGTTTTGTGCTCTGCCTGTTGGCTGCTTGTCAAAACGAAGAAGCGCTTCTGCAAGCTTCAGACGAGGGTTATTTGCGCATTGAGCTGCAAAATGTTGTTTCTACCACAGAGGTTGGCACCAAAGCCGTACCGGACAATTACGACCCAAAACGGTTCCAAATTACGGTTACGAATGCAAAAGGCATAACGGTAAAGACGTTTGATAACGTTTCCGTATCGGCCTCTACCATATTAGAAACTATCACCCTGCCCATAGGGGATTATACAATTACCGCTTCATCGGCGGGGTTTGATGGATCTGAATCAGGGTTTGACATTCCTTATTACAGCGGTTCAGCCACAGCGAAAGTGGCGAAAAACACTTCCACACCGGTCACTGTCAAATGTACGTTGGCTAATGTGAAGGTGACAGTCAATTTCGATGGTAGCATGAATCAATTCCAATCAGCTACCGCTACTATTGCCAGCGGATTAAGCGGAGTGGCATCTCGTGAGTTTGAGATGGGAAAAATCAATAAATCAGCCTATTTTCCAGTAGGATCATTGACGCTCACATTGGCCGTTCTGACGGACAACAATAAAATACATACACAGAATTATGCCATTAAGCCAACAAACCGTGATGTACAGGCCCGTGATCATTTTATCATCAATTTCAAGGTGCCCACTTATGGATCAATGGATGGCATTACGATCACGGCAGATGATGAGACAAAAAATTATACCATTAACTTCCCGGTTTATCGCTATCCACGCACCACTTTAAAAGTGGAGGCCGCGAACGCATGGAGCAACTTTGCCTATGTGCAAGGAACAGCTGTATCGGCAAATAACACGCCTTTCGATGCTGCGCAAATGAAGTTCCGCTACAAACAAAAAGATGCGTCTACATGGATGGAGGTAAGTGCAACAGCTTCCGGTACGACAGAGGGAACTTACAGTTACAATGCGACATTAAGTAATCTGTCTCCTAATACGGAATATGAATATCAGTTAGCGTATAATAACGCAGAATACA
>JAQXZK010000089.1 GCA_029227175.1 Bacteroidales bacterium
TGTTATGGCAGCATTATATGGGCTTGCTGCCTGTAGAGCTGCTTTGTTATTTTGCTCCATCCAAATCCTCCTAACGAATTTTACTCTTCGTTATTCTTAGTTTCTTCATCTGGCAAAGTCTCTAAAATATCACTAATCTGACAATTCAATGCCGTACATATTCTCAAAAGCACATCTGTGGTAATATTGTCTCCTTTACCCAGCTTTGCCATTGATGCAGTACTGATTCCACTAAGTTCTCTCAGTTCTTTTTTATTCATGCCCCTATCAATAAGCATTTTCCATAACGGGTTATAACTGATACGCATTCGGTTCCTCCATTTATTATGACTCTTCAATCACACCAGTTTCTGTAGCAATCTGCTTTTCTCTTGCTGCTTTCTTTGCCCACGACCATCCAAATAATTCTCCTCCATTTTCATGAAGTTCAATAATCGTAGTCGAATGGACAATGTCACGTGTCACATCATAAAATGTATCTTCTTTATCAAATGCAATAAAAATCTGCTTTTTACTCTGATTGTATAGCTCCATGATTTTATCTATAGGCAAGTCTGCAATATTTTTGAAAATATTAGAGTCATGTGCTATAACCGGTAGTTCCGTGAGCCGTAAGAGTGCAAGGTCAAAAATAATTAATCCCTTGAAGTTCGTACCTGCTCCGGTGTCATCTTCCGTCCAAAAATCATAAGTAGGCTTTCCACTTCTGGAATTTCCAAATTTTATGGTAGGAGCATATCGTTCACCACCATAGATATAATCGTTTAGACGAGTCATTTCCTGATTGATGCTTGTCTCAACTACCTGAAGCTGTGTTTCACGGACATCTTCCAGCTGAATTTTCGCATCTTTTTTCTCTGTTTTTAGTTTTGCTGTTTTATCATAGGCCTTATTCTTTGCGGTCAATATATCGATTTTGCGCTGGATATCAACAACTTGGTCCATAAACTTCTTCGATACTGTAACTGGTACACCAAGTTTTCTTTGTGCTTCCTGAAGTCTCGCCATTTCAGCAGAAACAGCATCAATTAATATCTGTAGTTGTGCTATTTCATCTCCCATTTCCTGTGAAAGGATGCGCTGCATCTTATCATGGAAATGTTCTATCTGAGATAATTTCTGAACATCAACGTCAGGGAAGAACTCGGACAGCTCCGATAAATCTTCCTCAACTGGAACAAGACCTCCCGACATATTTGCTTTTACAGCATTTAGTTGCGATACAAGTCTACTGCGTCTTCTTTTCAAAACTGTCAGCTGGCCTCTAATCTCAGATGCTTTATCCAGATTGTCCGTTTCTTCTTGGGATAATTCAGCATCTTCTCTGTCCATCAGTTTTTGCAATTCTGCTTTGAGACGCTCTATTTCTTTTTCGTTAGCGTTATATTCCTTCTTGGTCCTTGCGACATTTGTCATCTCACCAAGTTTTGTGGCATCATCTCGCACCTTGGTGCGCTTGCTCTTATCATCATAAACACTCTTATATTCTTCAATAAAAGCAAAGACATTAAACATTTTCTCCAAGGTTTCTATCGATGCCTCTGGCTTGACATCGCCATATTTCAAAGGATATCGTTCTGCATAATTTTCTCTACCATATATACGCAGAAAACGCCCTACCATCTCTCTAAATGAAATTGACGGAGTTGTTATACCGTAGGCCTCCAACAGATAATCCTTGAATTCTTTCAGAGTTTGTGTTCTCAGCACTTTATAATCCGAATCACAGATACCTATCTCAGAAGGCGTTTTTGTGCTTCTACAAAAATAATCAATTCTATTTCCAAACTTAAAAGCAAAGTTAATGGTATGCGAATGCAGCTTTTCTTTTGCTTTGCATATCTTAGGATTAATGTAATCATCACCACCAAAGCAAAAGTCAACAACAAGAAGGAAGGTAGACTTACCAATTGAATTCTGTGCAGCCTTATCACCTAGCACAGTATTTAAACCTTCACGAAGTTGGATACGGCCACGAGGAACAAGCTGGCCATTGACTTTTTTAGCGAATTTTTCACATTCAATTTCATACAACATAGCGCAGCACCTCCTCTTCTTCATCAAATTCTATTTTTCCAAGCGCATACAAACAATCTAGCGTATCAATAAACTCACTAACACCAGACATTTTCTTTATCACTCTTTTGTATAGGTCATGCACTGACATAGGACCGTTTTTTAGTTCTTTCAATACAACCGGGAACTTAGGCAGGATGCTCTGGTCGTATGATATTAACTTATTCGGCAATAGCATCGAACACCTCACATTTCTGTATGAAGTAAGAAATTATCACTTCACACGAGCTCCTATCCTCATGGGTGGCATCTTGTAACCAATCAACCATCTTTTCAAATATTTCATCCTGCGATAACCCCATATCACTCAAGTTCATATATGTCATTCTAACTTGAAGACAAAAAGGTTTATATCGAAGAATTCTTTCAGCGTTCAACTCAGTGAATGCATCTTGTACTGCACTGTAATATACATTCACATTCGTCTTTGCCTTGAGATAAAGCATCAAATTATCTGTGGCAATCTTCTGTCTTAATGTCACAGGATTATAGTTCAAATCGATATTTGCTGGCGCTTGCATTTTTGGTATTTTCTCAAGCACCTTGCGGATACCATCTTCAACCTTCTGCATGGAGACAGTCTCTTTCGCCTCGTAGTCATCTACGAGGCTCTTTTTTATATGTAACAATCTCTGAACCTGCTCATCTGTTCTTCCTGTGATGTATTTGCTATGACAAGCCGGACAAAGTGCAATTAAATTCTCCATTCTTGTTTCTGGCACAGATGGGTCAATAAATGTCACTTCATAATTTGCTCCGAGCTGTCCTCCTACATTCACAAATAACGGTGTGCTGCAGCCATCATTCGGACAAACACTGCGTTCTTCCGCCACAAGCAGAGCTCCATATTGCTCTTTGATAGATGGCGAAATTGTTGCAACCACTGTTGTTTCTTGAGACTGAGGAACAAGTTCTGTTGTTTTCTTACGCTTGCGCTTTGTTGTCGCAGCATTACAAATAATCTCTTTAAATCTCTCTGCAATTTTCGTTTTGAAGTTTTCGTTATCGATTCCGGGACACTCATCGGCAAATGCATCACACAAGCCTTTAATAGTATCGTCCGTCTCTGTATCAATAAATTCCTCAAAATACTGAGAGTCCAAATCCTTATTTATTTTCTTCGCCAAAGTGGTGATGTTGTGCTCTCCGTAAAAATAACCACGCAGCGTCCTAGGCTCCATGTCATGTAACAGAGTGTCACCATTGGGATTGAGATAAATTTTCTTAAAAAGTGTCCTCGTAAATTCTTCCGGAGACAGGGTTCCTTGAAAATACGTTGCTAATTTTTGAGCAAACACTTCGAATTCAGTTTTTGCCAATCCCAAACACCTCCATTTTGAATTAAGCGTGTACAACCGTGTATAAGCGTGTACAGCGTTGTTCGGTAAAAATCACGATTTCCTATATACTCAAGTCATAGGAAATGAACAGCGTATCTGGATATAGATACACACCTTAAAAAGTATATCACAAAATTATCCGGTTGTCAATTTTGCGTTTGCCATCGCAAATTTTTATTCAGCGATGCAACACCCAAAATTCACTCATTTCCTAACCTATATCACTTCAGCAGTTTGCGCAGACAGCTTTCCAGTGCTGAAGTGACCATTCAATTGAATATGACGCTCCCGGCAACTGGAAAGGCTGGTGGCACACATGAGATGGAGATTTCTCCTGACCGTGGTACCACTATACCCTTTTGCCGGTAGCAGCAAGGAACCTCCATCTCAGATTGACAAGATGGAGGTTTTTATATGTCAAAAAATGCAAATCAGAGTAAACAGTACCGTATC
>JAQXZK010000090.1 GCA_029227175.1 Bacteroidales bacterium
AAAAAAATGGTGTAATTTTATATTTTCATTCTTTTTTTGGCTGATTTTCGTGTATAAGATGCTACTTTAGAGGATTCCAGCCTTGCGCTTTGAGTTCGAATTCTTGTCCGTCTCTGTCTATCATTGCGCATCCCAAATCGGGTGCTGTGATGTGGCCAATGAGACGAATGCCTTCAATTTGGCTCACCTTGTCGTAGTCTGCAATTGGCACGGTGAAGAGCAGTTCGTAGTCTTCGCCTCCGTTCAACGCACAGGTGGTAACATTCATATTTAGTTCTTCGGCCATAACTGCCGTTTGGTAGTCGAGTGGAATATGTTCTTCATAGATGCGGCATCCCACGTTGCTTTGTTTGCAGATGTGTAATAATTCACTCGAAAGTCCGTCTGATATATCCATCATGGCAGTGGGCTGGATACCGGCTTCGCGTAATTTAATGATTATGTCACGACGTGCTTCAGGCTTTAATTGTCGTTCAAGGATGTATTCTTTACCGCTGAAGTCCGGTTGAATATCATCTCCTTTGCCGGCAAGTGCCAGTTTCTCGCGTTCTAATAGCTGAAGTCCCATATAGGCGGCACCCAGGTTCCCGCTGACACAGATGAGGTCGCTTTCTTTCGCACCATTGCGATAGACAATTTTGTCTTTTTCTCCTTCACCAATACAGGTTATGCTGATGGTGAGACCGGTGAGTGATGAGGTCGTGTCGCCTCCAACGATGTCTACACCATAGTCTTCGCATGCAAGACGGATGCCGGCATAGAGCATTTCCATATCTTCTATACAGAAGCGTTTGCTGATACCTAATGAAACGGTAATCTGTCTTGGAGTTCCGTTCATGGCGTATATGTCAGAGAAGTTTACGACTGCAGCTTTGTAACCCAGGTGCTTGAGAGGTACGTAGGTAAGGTCAAAATGTACTCCTTCTAACAGCAGGTCTGTTGTGACCAAAATCTGCTGGTTGTCTGAGTAGGACAAGACGGCGGCATCATCTCCGACTCCGTATAGGGTAGATTTGTTTTGGAAGGTGATGTTCTCGGTAAGGTGTCGGATAAGTCCGAACTCTCCTAATGTGGATATTTCAGTAGGCATGGTGGTTCTCGTGTTTATTCTTCAAGGGCAATGAGTGATCTCATGATTTCGGTCATCTTGGGTTGTGCTGCGTCAGCCGCAATCTGGACTTCTTCGTGGCTTACTTCAACAATGCGGCCTTCTACGCCAATGTCGGTGATGACAGAAATGCCAAAGACTCGGATATTGCAGTGGTTGGCAACAATCACTTCTGGTACGGTTGACATGCCGACAGCATCAGCACCGAGTCGGTAGAACATCTTGTATTCGGCTGGTGTTTCATAGGTCGGTCCTTGTGTGCCGAGATAAACTCCATGTTGTACTTTGATGCCCTTTTCGGATGCAATTCTGTCTGCTTTCTCTATGAGTGATTGGTCGTATGCTTTACTCATGTCGGGGAAACGCGGACCGTAAGGGATATTCTTCCCACGCAACGGATGTTCGGGAAACAGGTTGATGTGGTCAGTAATAATCATGAGGTCTCCAATCTCAAATGACGGATTGGTACCTCCTGCCGCATTGCTTACAAAGAGAGTGCTGATGCCCAATTCTCGCATTACTCGAACAGGAAATGTCACGTCTTTCATGGAATATCCTTCGTAGTAGTGAAATCGTCCCTGCATGGCAATGATGTCTTTATGGCCCAGTTTGCCAAAGATGAGTCTACCCGAGTGTCCCTCAACCGTTGAGACGGGAAAGTTGGGAATGTCCTTGTAGTCAATAAATGTTCTGTCTGTGATTTCCGAGACCAGACTACCCAGTCCTGTGCCCAATATAATTGCAGTGGTGGGCTGTGTGGATATTCGGGATTTAATATATGCTGCTGTTTCCTGGATTTTTTCTAACATAGTCTAAGATTGTTTGGTTAAATTCTGCCTGTTTGTTGCGAAGTATTTCTATTCGGACGGGCAATACATAAATATAAGGTTTAAGAATTTCATTCAGGTCTGCATTATCTATCAATCTGGAAGCATCTTTTTCGGTAGTGATGATGAATCGTCGTCCGGATGGCAAGGACCAAAAGAGCCGTTGGATTTTCAGCAGGTCGCTACTCGTATAGTAGTGATGGTCGCTAAAGGATAGGGCGTGTACCTTTTGTGTCATGTAAGAGAGTTGCTCTATCATGGTGGTTGAGTCTGCAATTCCACTTAATGCCAGAATTTCGGATTTCTTGACGTGTTCTGTAATGTCTTCGTCTGTGGCAACATCGGGAAAGAGCGGTTTCAACTTTTCATACCTCAAGGTTGAGAAGAATAACTTCTGATATGGGAATAAATCGAGATATTTGGTCAGGATATTATAGTCGATAGGCTGAAGGGTCGGAGGACATTTTGTCATAATGACAATGTCGGCACGCCGTTTTCCTTCTGCCGGTTCTCTTAATGTGCCAAGTGGTAGCAATTTGTCGTCCGAGAAAAGATTGTGATAGTCAGTGAGCAGGATATTGACGGTTGGGGTCACATAACGATGTTGGAATGCGTCATCTAAAAGGATGACGTTCGGCTTAAATATCCCTGATAGGAGTTTGGTTATTCCATGAACACGTTTTTCGTCAACGGCTACAATGACTTCTTCGCCAAACTTTCTTTTTATCTGAGCAGACTCGTCACCGACATCTGTAGCATTGCTCCGATAATCGGCCAGAACGAAGCCGGAGGTACGTCTCCCATATCCACGACTGAGAATGGCTACTTCGTATTGTTGTGACTTGAGGAGTTCTGTAAGATACTCTATGTGCGGAGTCTTTCCTGTTCCTCCCATGACAAGATTTCCGATACTGATAACGGGCACGTCGAATCTCTTTGACTTGATGATATCATTGTCAAAGAGAAAATTCCTGATATTTACAACCAAGCCGTAAATCCAGGACAACGGTGTCAGCAATATGCGAGACAGGAAGGACATTATTGAATGTTAAGTTCAAATGGGATTCGAGCTTGAATCGGGTCCATTTTGTTCACTCTTTCAAGCATACGGAACGGCTGATAGAACTTGCCGAGTTCGCTCTTGAATATTTGTGACTTGATGTAGTCGCTTGTTTTATTGCTGAACATGTCAAGAATGCTGCCTGTGTCAGGATAGTTTTTCAGCGTATATGATTCAATGCCGGCTTTAGCTGTGGCAATCTCTATAGCTTTGTCAAGACCGCCGAGTACGTCAACCAATTTAAGGTTAAGAGCGTCTTTACCTGTCCATACACGGCCTTGGGCAATCTTGTCAAGCTCAACCTTATCAATGTTACGTCCATCGCTGACGCGGGTCAGGAAGGTATCATAGCCATTGTTGATGTGAGTTTGCATGAAGGCTTTCTCGCTTTCGGTCATCGGGCGAACAGTAGTGCCGAAGTCACTCATTTCGTTTGTCTTGGCCATGTCAAAGCTAACACCAATTTTGTCGCTTAAGCCTTTTAGGTTCGGATACATACCGAAGATACCGATTGAACCGGTTAGTGTGGTCGGGTCTGCCACAATCGTATCAGCAGCACATGAAATGTAGTAGCCACCGGAGGCAGCGTAGTCTCCCATAGATACGATCACCGGTTTCTTTGTTTTGAGTTGGGTTACTGCATACCAGATTTGCTCAGAACCAAATGCGCTTCCACCGGGAGAATTTACGCGAAGTACAACTGCCTTGACATCATCGTCTTTCTCTAACTTACGCAGGTCTTTGGCTACTTTGTCTGAGATGATGCCTTCCTGCTCTCCGCTCAATGATGATGACTGTCCATCGATCTCACCGTAAGCGTAGTAGACGGCAATGATGTTTCCGCTCTTGTCGCGTGGAGTGCTTTTTTCTACATTGGACATTTCGCTTACGCTCACCAAATGGATTTTGTCATCTTCATCTATGTCAGCAAGTTGTTTGAGATAAGCGCGAACGTCTGTTTTGTAAATCAGCGTATCTGCAAGTCCGCAAGAAATAGCTTCTTCAGCTTTGTGCATAGAGGTTAGATTATCAGCAATGTTGTTGAGCCGGTCTATCGGAATGTTGCGTGAGATACTGACACCTTCACAGACTTTACCCCAAATAGAATTCAAAAAGACATTGACTTGTTCTCGGTTTGCTTCGCTCATGGAAGTGGCAATGAACGGTTCAACGGCACTTTTATATGTTCCAACTTTGAAAATCTGCATCTCAATGCCAATTTTTTGAAGAAGGTCTTTGTAAAACATAGGTTGGGATGCCAGTCCACGCCATTCAATTAAACCTTGAGGGTTGAGCATGATTTTATCTGCTACGCTGGCCAGGTAGTATAATCCTTGTGTATAGGTGTCGCCATAAGCAACAATAAACTTGCCTGACTCTTTAAAGTCTAACAAAGCTGCTCTGATTTCTTCCAGTGAAGCGAAACCGCTTGACATAATTCCAGCTTGTATGAGAATGCCTTTAATGTTCTTGTTTTCTTTTGCGTTCTTGATAGCGGAGAGGATTTCGTCCAACCCTGTACTGTCAAATTTATCTGCAACAGGGAGGAAGGAAAATGGATTTTCTTTGGATCGTTCTTCAATCACTCCGTTGATATTCAGGTTAAGTACGCTGTTCTCCTGTACGATGGTTTTTGCATTGTCTGATGACACAACGCCAACCATTGTAATGATGCTTAATACAAAAATGATGGCAAACGTAAGTAGGAGACCTACGACTGTTGCTACTGTAAATTTAATAAAATCTTTCATCGTAAAGATATTTTTTAGTAATGATACTTGACTGAAATAGTGAATATGCTTCTATAATTGTGTATAATCTGAGATACTTTTAGTCTACGTTACAAAGATATAAAAAAAGATTGAATATGAATCATAGAGGTTTATATTTTTTTGTCTTTCCCTAAAGCGTAGTATGAGCGGATAAAATAGATGCTTATATAATGACACAAGAAAGATGCAAAAAAAAAAGAGTATGAAGGTGTCTTTGGAGTGAGTATGCAGGAAAAAAATATTATCTTTGCATTAGTACAGAAAACGTAACTATGATTATTTCCAGAAATAACTTACTCTTATTGTTTGCGTTTGTAAATTTTATTCCCTTGTGGGCATGCACATCGGCTGTAATTTCGGGAAAATCGACTCCGGATGGACGTCCTCTTTTGTGGAAGCACCGTGATACAGATTTTTTGAGAAATCATGTGGCATATGTCAAGGGCGAACGGTATGATTTCATAGCCGATGTAAATAGCGCGACTTGTCTGCATCCAACGGAAGCCTGGGTGGGGACCAACAATGCGGGATTTGCGCTTATGAACACACAAAGTTATAACTTGGTGGATGTTAAGCCGGGAGAGGAGCGGGGAGAGGCAAACGGCAGAGTAATCTTCAGAGCGTTAGAAATTTGTGCTACAGTAGAGGATTTTTGCCATTTTCTGGATACGATTACCAAACCGTCATTGATAGAGGCAAACTTTGGTGTTATAGATGCCCAAGGTGGAGCAGCCATGTTTGAGGTTGATTATTACAAATACACGATGTACGATGCCAATGAGGCCCCAGAGGGATGTATCGTGCGAACCAACTTTTCTTTATCGGGTCAAGAAAATATTGGTGGTGGGTATGTACGTTTCATGGAAGCAGAACGTGTTCTGATGCCGGCCGCCAAAAGCAAGCAAATCACTCCGCAGTTGATTTTCAACCGACTCTCTCGCTCATACAGAAACAATCAGTTAGGCATTGATTTGCGCGAGGGAATCTGTCATTCTAAGGAATCTACAGGGTGGTTTGTCGATCAGGATTTTATCCCTCGGAAAAGTTCTTCTTGTTCTGTCGTTGTTCAAGGGGTGAGAAAAGGAGAAAATGCTGAATTGACGACCATGTGGACTGTTTTGGGATATCCATCGACTGGAATTGCTGTTCCTCTGTGGGTGAAATGTGGTGAAAAATTGCCCCAGGTGGTTGTGTATGACGAGGATAAACAAGCCTCCCCACTCAGTTGGAAATCCTTGTCGCTTGCTCAACACGTGTTTGCTTTTCATCAGGGAATGGGCACAGAAAAATATTTGTACTGGAAAGCGCTTTATAATGAAGAGGAGACAGGCTATCTACAACAAATTCCGATGATTGAGCAACAGATTTTTGATGCCGTATGCCCAGTAATTGAAAGCTGGCGAGGGAAAGGTAAGGTTAACACAAGGCAACTGCTCAACCTCTATAAAGATTTGGATGGAGTATTGACCAAGGCTTTTTTTGAGATGCCATGAATTTATAGCGCACGCCCTAATTTCGGGCAGTTTTTTCGGGTAACTGAGGTAACCACTGCCTGGCCTTCGGCAGAAGCAGTCCGAAGGGGAAAACGTCAAACGTCAACTCGATGCAATTCCCAATTTGAATCTGTTCCATTCTTTTATCTGTCCATACTACCCTCGGGACAACCTGTCCATACGCTCGGAAAGAGCCGTATCTTTGCAGGTGTGATTCGGACGGTTATTCATCAGCCTCCGCGATGAGGAGCGATGAGGAGCGATGAGGACTCATTGAGGAGCCTTTGAGGGCCCGGTGAGGCTCGGAAATGGTCGCCCGTCGGAATCCGATTGTCAAACCTAAAACCGTCCTCAACGGCATACAAATGGTCGGCAGACTCTACCTCTGCGCTGGCTTTGAGGAAAAACAACCATGGCACGTATAACGCTAATCGATGTCATCAAAGGCATCTCTTCGATTGCTCCGGTTATCTCGCAGATATGCTGTAACTCTATGTTTGTAAATCAAAATCTCCTCGGTTATTTACGTGTTTTATAAATAAAACGTGGATGAAATTTGATACGCAGCCGATTTTTTAGATTCAGTTTTTTTGTGCGCAGGTGGTAGGGAAGACTATATCCGGAGTGTAAAGGAATTAATGGCTTGCCTTCTTAATCTCCTCTTGGAGGAACATGAGTTCCTTGTTAAACTCCTTGTTGACTTCGCGAAGGCCTTCAATGATTTTGCATGAGTGAACGACAGTGGCGTGATTTTTGCCACCGATTCTTGTACCGATTTTAGAAATGGAAAGAGTGGTGTTGTTCTTGGCAAACCACATGGCAACTTGTCTGGCTTGAACGACTTCCTGTTTTCTGGAGGTGCTGTGAAATGTCTTCTCGTCAATATGATAGTATTTGCATACGACATTAATTATTGTGTCGATGGTGATTTCTTTATTCTCTACATGAGCAACCTTCCGTACAATTAACTTGGCCAGTTCCAAATCTACTTCTTTCCCTAAAAGAGTAGAGTGAGCCAACAATGAAATAACAATGCCTTCCAAATCACGTACGCTTTCACTGACATTATCGGCAATGTAGTTGACAACCTCTTCTGGGAATTTAACCCCATCACGGCGCATCTTGTTACGGAGAATGTTTTTCCTCATCTCAACTGTAGGCGTTTCCAGCTCGGTAACCATGCCCCACTTGAATCGCGTAATCAGCCGGTCTTCAATACCTTGCATCTGCACCGGTGCACGATCAGAGGCTAGAATTAACTGTTTGCCGTTTTGGTGCAAATGGTTAAAGATATGGAAGAAGGTGTTTTGTGTACCGCTGACTCCGGCAAACTCCTGAATGTCATCCAAGATGAGTACATCTACTTTTTGGTAGAAATTCATGAAGTCGTTAAATGTATTATGGCGGACAGAGTCTGTGTATTGAATCTGAAAAAGATGAGCAGAGACATAAAGAACCCGTAACTGTGGATGTAACTCCTTAATCTTTAATCCAATGGCGTTGATAAGATGAGTTTTCCCGACTCCGGAGGAACCGTATATAAATAAAGGATTGAAAGTCTTTGCCGGATTCTCTGCAATGGAAAAGCCAACATTACGTGCTAATTTGTTGCTAAGTCCTTCAATGTAGTTGTCGAAGGTATAATCACTTTTAAGATACGACTCAAAAACTTCTACTTTAGGAACTATCTGTGTGGATGCGGCTTCCTTGGATTTTCTGGAAGGTTCGTTAGTAACTTGTGGCCGGACAGTTTTTTCCTGCTTAATTTTGTAATTAAGTTTAATACCTTTCCCGAAGATTTCGTAAAGGGTTTTTTGAATTAAATCGAGATACTTGTCTTCCAAATATTCATAGAAGAATACGTTGGGAACAAGTACGGTAAGTGCCTTTGATTCATATTTCAAGGGGATAATAGGCAAAAACCAGGTCCTGAACGCTTGGTCTGAAACATTGTCTCGGAAACGATTTAGACAACGATTCCACAATTGTTTGAAATTCTGTTCTGTCATGGTATTATCCTATTATTTTGGTATCTGCTCTTCAAGGCAATTCGGATGCAAAAATCAGAATCTTATTTTTAAAAAACAAATGCTTTTTTTTCTTTGTTCTTCCTATTTCTACGATAATGTATTTTAAATCAGTAATTTATGTTTTTTTGTTACTTTATACAGTAAAGATATGATTTGTTTATTTGAAATGTCCTGAATATTAGGTGGTTGCATCTCTATCTCTATCGATAGAATCTTTTATCTAACCCTGCTCGGAAAGATGCTTGCGAGTGCTTGTGCCCATATTTGGCTCATCATAAAAAAAGAGTTCTTTATTCGCCTTTTATTTTAGACGATTTCTAAATTAATATTTGATTCTCTTCTTCTTCTTATTTCGTGCCTATCTTTGCGTACGATTCAAAAAACAAGAAATTATGAATCCAACCTCAAACTTTCAGTTTACTATACTTGTACCTGTGTATAACGAAAGTGAATGTCTGCCCAAGCTTATTGGGGCACTTTCTGCTTATCTTACAATGAGCTCTGTGTCAACCTGTGTCTTGTTTGTTGATGACGGAAGTACTGACGGTGGCCTTGCTTTAATCAAGGACGCTTGTGCGAAAAACAAGTGTTTCTATTATATATCGTTTGATAAAAACAGAGGCAAATCGGCTGCTCTACGCGCAGGATTCCGGACTTGCGAGTCTCCGCTGGTCGGGTACATGGATGCTGATTTGCAGACTGTTCCTGAGGATTTTGAACTGCTACTTCCTCGGGCTAACGTACATGCTTTAGTTTCAGGAATAAGGGTGAAAAGAAAGGACACATGGCTGTATAGAATACAATCCAGAATTGGTAATTCTTTCCGCCGCTGGATGACGGGAGATCCGGCAACAGATACGGGGTGTCCTTTGAAAATCTTTCAGACTCCATATGCCAAACAAATACCGATGTTCACGGGTATGCATCGTTTCTTATGTGCATTGGTTTTGCTGCAGGACGGAGCAACTTATTGGGAGACTCCGGTGCGCCATTTTGACCGAGTAGCGGGAACTTCCAAATATAATTTATGGAATCGCCTTGGCGCCTCGTTGACAGACTGTTTTGGCTTTAGATGGATGTCGAAACGATATATAAATTATAAAGTGAAGTCCGGTAATTTATGATGCTCTTTTGGCTTTCTCCCAGGCTCCTCCGTTTTTGTTGTTCCTTTGTTTGTACAGGTATGATATTCCCTTTATCACGTTGAGATTCATGAAAACAAAGTAGTAAGGTACAAAAACTATTTTGTTTTTTAACTGTAATTTTTGCATCAAGTAGCCAAGAGCTGATAGAGCATAAAATATAATCTGGAACAGAAAGATTACCGCATAGAATAATTGGCATTCTTCGTCAAAAAGGAGTGCAAGATTGATTGGTAGAAGCAAAAAAAGGAAGAATGGTGTCAATGTCCATCTAAGCACACGATGGGAGATGTACTGGAAGGTAAAAATTCCGTATCGGAATGGATTGAGTAGAGGACGCAACTTCCAGACGGCGTCAATTCCTCCTGCTGCAATTCTGATTTTTCGTTTCTCCTCTTCTTTCATACTTGCGGAACTGTTCTCGGTTGCGTATGCGTTTGGCGTGTAAACGATGCGATAGCCTTTCATGACAATGCGCATAGAGAGCATAAAGTCATCGAGCAGGGTCTTTTCAGGCATGGGCTGATATAGTTCTGTCCGGATGGCAAATAGTTCCCCGGCGGCGCCACATGCAGAGAACAACAGGCTGTCAAGACTTTTCAGCATGGATTCATATTTCCAGTACAAACCTTCACCACTTCCGGAGGCATTGTCCTTCAGTTTTTGGACGATACGCTTTTCACCGGCAATGCAACCAACCTTTTCGTCTTTCAAAGCGTCTACCATCACGCGTACGGCATCATAATTAAGCATTGTGTTTGCATCAGTAAAGATAGTAATTGGAGTATTGATTACCTGCATGGCATGGTTGAGGGCAGCGGTCTTGCCTTTGCGTTCGGGCGTAAAGATGACTTTGGCCTGTGGCCATTTACCCAGAAACTCGTTGGTGCGGTCATTGCTCCCGTCAGTAACCCAGACGATATGTAACTTTGATTGGGGATATAGCAAGGTGATGCAATTGTTCATTTTTTCGTCTACAACGTCTTCTTCGTTATATGCAGCAATGAGCAACGTCACTTCTGGCAATTCGCCATCTTCGTAATGTGTTGCTTTTTCTTTTTTGAATAGGTGCTTGATTTTCACCATGGTGTAAAGGACGATGCCATATCCGATGTATGTGTAGAATACAACAAAAAGGAAAATCCAAAAAAGGAATTTGAGAACAGCGAATATCATGAATGGATTGAGTTGATGAATACCAATGCAAAGTAATTGTTTTTTTCTGAAAAAGCTATCTTCGTTTCTTTAAATGTCGCAAAAAAAACGTATTTTTGACCCATTATTATAAAAAAATAAAGTAATGAATCATCGTTTTTTATTTACATGTGTGGCTTTTATGGCTGCATCGGCATCTGTTTCTGCCCAGTCATTGTCTGCTGACGTCCTTCAGCAGTTGCAGCAGAGTTATAAAGCTGAGGGAGCTGATAAGGCTATCCGTAATGCTATAGCCAATAACGACTTGAAGGCTCTGGCTGTCAATTTGGATAATCAGAAGGCTATGGACACGCACTTTACCTATCAGGTAACTACAAAAGGGATTTCCAACCAAAAGTCATCCGGCCGTTGCTGGCTGTTTACCGGTTTGAATGTGATGCGTGCGAAGGCCATTGCACGTTATGATTTGCCGGCTTTTGAGTTTTCTCAAAATTACTCTTTCTTTTTTGACCAGCTTGAAAAAGCCAATCTTTTCCTACAGGCGATTCTTGATACGGCTCAAAAACCACTCGATGACAAGAAGGTTGACTGGTTGCTCCACAACGTGTTATCGGATGGAGGCACATTCTGTGGCGTTTCTGATGTGGTGTTGAAGTATGGTCTTGTGCCCAAGGATGTGATGCCTGAAACTCATAGTAGCGAGAATACCAAACAGATGGCTTCACTGATTATCCTGAAGTTGAAGGAAGATGCACTGAAACTGCGCGAAATGGTTGCTGCGGGCAAGAAGGTTGCGGCCTTACAAGCTGAAAAGGTGGAAATGCTGAAGGTGGTTTATAGAATTCTTGCCTTGAACCTGGGTGTTCCTCCAACTGAATTTGACTTTGTACGCAAGAACGCAAAGGGAGAAGTTGTGGAAACGGAACACCATACACCGCAGTCTTTCTTGGAAAAATATGGCGATAAGGACCTTCTGCAACACTATGTGATGCTGATGAATGACCCGACACGACCCTATTATAAGACTTATGAGATAGACCTTGACCGACACACTTATGATGGACAGAATTGGGTTTACCTGAACCTTCCCACTGAAGATATAAAGCAGATGGCTATTGAATCATTGAAAGACAATACAGCCATGTATTTTTCTTGTGATGTGGGTAAGGAACTTGATAGCAAGCGCGGATTGCTTGACCTGAAAAATTACGATTATGCCTCTTTGCTTGGCACCTCATTTGGTATGGACAAGAAGCAGAGAATTGCAACTTTTGCCAGTGGTTCTTCGCATGCTATGATGCTTGCGGCTGTAGACTTGAAAGACGGCAAGCCGGTAAAATGGATGGTCGAAAATAGTTGGGGTGCCACTTATGGACATAATGGTTATCTTATCATGACAGATGAGTGGTTTGATGAATATATGTTCCGTCTGGTTGTAGAAGACAAATATGTTCCGACTAAAATCAAGGATTTGTTCAAGCAAAAACCGACGTTGTTGCCGGCATGGGACCCTATGTTTGCTCCTGAGGAATAATTCTTGCAAAGCAATGTTGTTATTGGTGGAAAAATTTGTATTTTTGCGCACTTTTTTAGATAATAAACCAAATTTTAAACATAAATCATGGCAAAAGTAATCAAGTTACACAAAGGCCTTGACATCAACCTGGTTGGTAAAGCCGTCGAAGAGATGACAAGCGTTGCTGCTACAGGGCTGTACGCTATCATTCCTGATGACTTTAACGGCATCGCTCCCAAAGTTGTCGTAAAAGAGCAGGATACAGTTGAGGCTGGAGGTCCCTTGTTTGTCGACAAGAACCATCCCGAATTAAAAGTTGTATCACCGGTCAGTGGTATCGTTAAGAGCGTGGTTCGCGGTGACCGCCGTAAACTACTCAGTATTATTGTTGAGGCAGGCAAGAAGCAAACAGCCAAGGATTTCGGTGCAAAGGATTTGTCAAAGATGGATGCAGAAGAAGTGAAGACACTACTTCTTGAGTCCGGTCTTTTTGCATATCTTCGCCAACGTCCTTATGATATTGTTGCTTCTGTTACCGAACAGCCGAAGGCAATATTCGTTTCTGCGTTTGACAGCGCACCGTTAGCTCCTTCTTTTGAATTTGTGTTGAAGGGGCAGGAGGTGGAGTTCCAGACCGGTCTTGATGCATTGGCTAAAATGGCTAAGACTTATCTAAGTATTAGCAAGAAGCAGACATCTAAGGCTCTTGTTGAGGCTAAGAATGTAGAAGTGAATGTCTTTGATGGTCCTCACCCGGCTGGAAATGTCGGAGTCCAGATTAATCATCTGAATCCTGTTTGCAAAGGCGAGACAGTATGGACGATTGACCCGCAGGCGGTTATCTTCATCGGTCGACTGTTGAAGACAGGTAAGGTTGACCTGACTCGCACTGTGGCAGTTACAGGAAGCGAAGTGTTGAAGACGGCTTATGCCAAAATGCTCGTTGGTACACAGGTTACCAATGCTTTCAAAGGCAATGTAACGACCGGTAAGTCTCTTCGTTATATAAGCGGCAACCCTCTCTCCGGAAAGCAGATTGCGGCAGACGGTTTCCTCGGTGCATTCCACAGCCAGTTGACTGTTATTCCTGAGGGTAACGAAGTAAATGAGATGTTGGGATGGATAATGCCTCGTTTCAAAGAGTTCAGTACCTCAAGAAGTTACTTCTCCTGGTTGATGGGCAAGAAAAACTACGTCATCGATGCACGTGTAAAAGGAGGTGAACGCCACATGATAATGTCAGGCGAATATGACCGCGTATTTCCAATGGATATCTATCCGGAATACTTGGTAAAGGCAATTATCGCAGGTGATATTGACCGCATGGAGGCTCTTGGCATCTATGAGGTGGCACCGGAAGACTTTGCACTTTGCGAGTTTGTATGTTCTTCGAAGGTCGAGGTACAGCGTATCGTACGTGCCGGCCTTGACATGCTTCGCAAAGAAATGGCTTGATAAACGAACAACGAGTATAAACTATTAAATATAAGGTATTGAATGAAAGCGTTAAGAAATTATCTTGACAAGATAAAACCGAACTTCGAAGAAGGCGGTAAGCTTCACGCATTCCGCTCAGTGTTCGATGGCTTTGAGACATTTCTCTTTGTGCCCAACACTACTGCGAAATCGGGAGTACACATCCATGATGCCATTGATTCAAAGCGCATCATGTCTATGGTGGTTATCGCTCTTGTTCCAGCGTTGCTTTTCGGTATGTATAACGTGGGTTATCAGAATGCGGTTGCTTCGGGTACCTTGGAAAGTGCAACACTGGTCAGTATGTTTTTGTATGGCTTCTTGGCCGTCCTTCCTAAAATTATCGTTTCTTACTTAGTCGGTTTGGGCATTGAATTTATTGTAGCTCAATGGAAAGGTGAGGAAATTCAGGAAGGTTTCTTGGTATCAGGTATGATTATCCCATTGATTATCCCTGTGAATACTCCACTTTGGATGCTTGCCATTGCAGTAGCATTCAGCGTGATTCTGGCGAAGGAAATCTATGGTGGTACCGGTATGAATATTTTCAACCCGGCTTTGGTTACCCGTGCATTCCTGTTCTTCTCTTATCCAAGTGCAATGACGGGCGACGATGCTGTATGGGTATCTCAGGATACGATTTTGGGAATGGGTGGCCAGGTTGCTGATACCTTTACAGCTGCAACTCCTCTTGGCCAGGCTGCTGCTGGTGAGGCTGTGACCTATTCTGTGATGGACGGTATCATAGGCCTGATTCCGGGTTCTATCGGTGAGACCAGTGTGATCGCCATTGCTTTGGGTGCCATTCTCTTACTTTGGACCGGTATTGCAAGTTGGAAGACAATGGTGTCAGTATTCCTTGGTGGTGCTGTTATGGGGCTTTTGTTTAATGCGGTAGGCTTGAGTGAGCTTACTTGGATTGAGCATCTCGTGTTCGGTGGTTTCTGTTTTGGTGCAGTGTTTATGGCTACCGACCCTGTAACCTCTTGCCGTACGGAGGGTGGAAAATACATCTATGGTTTCTTAATCGGTGTGATTGCGGTGACCGTTCGTGTGTTGAATCCTGGCTTCCCAGAAGGTATGATGCTGGCTATCTTGTTTATGAACCTCTTCTCTTCACTCATTGACTATTGTTTTGTACAGAGCAATATCAACGCACGTGCAAAAAGAGCAGTTAAGAAATAACCATTAAAACTGAATGACTATGAAAGTGGATACCAATAGTAATTCCTATACTATTATCTATGCTTCGGTAATGGTTATTATCGTGGCATTCCTTTTGGCATTCGTAGCTTCTTCTTTGAAGGATATTCAGGATGCGAATGTTGAGCGTGATACAAAGAATCAGATTCTTATCTCATTGAATGTTGATGCAAGTGACGTGGATAGTCAGTTTGAACAAATTGTTGAAGACAAACTATTCCAGAATGGCGAACTAGTGGCTTACGACGGTCCGTTTAATACGAGCTATGGTGCAGAATTGAAGAAAGGTAACCTTCATGTTTTCGTAGCCAAATTGGAGAACGGGGAGACCAAATATGTGATTCCTATGACCGGTCGTGGTCTTTGGGGCGGCCTTTGGGGCTATCTCGCCTTGAATGAAGACAAGCAGACGGTCTATGGGGCATACTTCTCACACGAAAGCGAAACAGCCGGTTTGGGTGCTTTGATTGCAGAGAAAGATTTCCAGAGCCGTTTTCTGGGTAAGAATGTGTATAAGGACAATGAAGTGGCATTGACAGTTGTCAAGAACGGTGCTGTGAAGGACGCAAGTGTAGAGGTTGACGGTGTAACCGGCGCTACCCTTACTTCAAACGGTGTTGCAGCGATGGTCAATGGTGGTCTGAAACTCTATAAGGACTTCTTGGGTGCGGCTGTTGCTACTGCTGAAGTGGAAGAAGTTGTAGAAGAAACTAACGAAGGAGGAAATGCAAATGAGTAAGTTGTTTTCAAAAGAGAATAAGGAAGTATTCTCATCTCCATTGAATATAAATAATCCGGTTGTTGTACAGGTGCTTGGTATCTGTTCTGCTTTGGCGGTAACATCAAAGCTCGAACCGGCTATTGTGATGGGACTCAGTGTAACCGTGATTACAGCATTTGCAAACGTAATCATATCTTTGATTCGTAAGACAATTCCAAACAGAATACGCATTATCGTTCAGTTGGTAGTTGTTGCTGCGTTGGTTACTATCGTTAGTCAGGTTTTGAAGGCTTTTGCCTATGACGTGAGTGTACAGCTCTCTGTCTACGTCGGCCTGATCATTACGAACTGTATCTTGATGGGCCGTCTTGAGGCTTTTGCCATGCAGAATGGTCCTTGGGAGTCTTTCCTTGACGGTGTTGGCAATGGTATTGGCTATGCCGCAATCCTGATTTTGGTTGGCTTCTTCCGTGAGTTGCTTGGTTCAGGTTGTTTACTCGGCATTCGGGTTATTCCGCAAGCTGTGTATGATTGGGGCTATATGGATAATGGTATGATGACCATGCCGGCCATGTCACTCATCATTGTGGGCTGCGTCATTTGGGCACATCGGGCATACAATGACTCTGAAAAGAAATAATAAAGCACATCGTAAAAACAGAAAAGAATAATATAATATGGAACATATATTAAGTTTGTTTGTTCGTTCCATCTTTGTGGACAATATGATATTTGCATTCTTCCTGGGTATGTGCTCATACTTGGCTGTATCTAAGAATGTAAAGACGGCATTAGGCTTGGGTGTTGCAGTTACCTTTGTGTTGCTTGTGACAGTGCCTGTTGACTATGCACTTCAGACCTATGTGCTCGGGCCTAATGCGATTGTAGAGGGAGTTGATTTGTCTTTCCTCTCTTTTATTCTCTTTATTGCTGTCATTGCCGGTATTGTACAGCTTGTTGAGATGGCTGTCGAGCGTTTCTCTCCATCTCTCTATGCTGCACTCGGTATTTTCCTTCCATTGATTGCTGTAAACTGTGCCATTATGGGTGCTTCACTCTTCATGCAGCAGCGTATTCAGCTTGACCCTACAAGCAGTCAGGCAATCACGGGCTTTGCCGATGCCTTTGCTTATGCGCTGGGTTCCGGCATTGGTTGGCTTCTGGCAATCGTGGGTCTTGCTTCTATTCGTGAGAAGATGGCCTATAGTGATGTACCCAAGCCTCTTCAGGGTCTTGGTATCACCTTCATCACCGTAGGTTTGATGGCTATGGCATTTATGTGTTTTTCTGGTCTTAACATTTAAAAGGAAAGGAATAATCAATGGATTTGAATTTAATTTTAGCGAGCATTGGAGTATTCCTTGTAATAATTCTCCTTTTGGTTATTATCTTGCTCGTAGCTAAGTATTACTTAGTGCCTTCAGGAAATGTGAATATTACAATCAACGGTAAGGATACCATTTCTGTTCCTCAGGGTGGCAGCTTGCTCAGCACTTTGGCTGCACAGAACATCTACCTTCCTTCAGCTTGTGGCGGTAAGGGTTCTTGCGGACAGTGTAAGTGTCAGGTCGTTGAAGGTGGTGGAGAAATCCTTGATTCTGAAAAGGGTCACTTCACCCGTAAGCAGATTAAGGACAACTGGCGCCTCGGTTGCCAGTGCAAGGTGAAGGGTGACCTCCAGGTTAAGGTGGACGACTCTGTAATGGGTGTTAAGGAATGGGAATGTACCGTTATCGGAAACCGCAACGTGGCTACCTTCATCAAGGAATACAAGGTTGCCTTGCCGGCCGGAGAACACATGGACTTCGAACCGGGTTCTTATGCACAGATTAAGATTCCAGCATTCGACTGCATCGATTACAATAAGGATTTTGACAAGTCTCTCATTGGCGATACATATTTGCCTGC
>JAQXZK010000091.1 GCA_029227175.1 Bacteroidales bacterium
TGCTCGATTGCGTAAGGCAAGGAGTGAACAATCTCAGCAAGCGGAATATGAGCGGCAACGAACCGCTGAGATGGAGCGTCAGAGGCAAGCGGAGGCCGAACGCAGAAGACGACAAGAAGAGGAACGGCGCAGGCAGGAATATGAACGCCAAAGAAGGGCCAAAGAGGAGGCAAATCGTCGATTCGCAGAGGAGCAAAGAAGAAAGCAAGCGGAGGAAGCCTTAAAATTTGAGAAACGATATGCATCCCCCAAAGAGCAGTTGAGATCAAGAGTAAAACTCCTAATTGTTGGAGTTTTCTTGGCAGCAGTCATATTTTATGAAAGTGTTAAAGAATCAAATAAAGGGTCTGATTACAATTCTCCCTCACAGGTTGAGACTGTTTCCCCCTATGCCGGAAACAGCCTTGACACAGGGGCTTCTCCCTATTCAGCCTATTATCGAAACCAATTTGACAATACGTATGACAACTATATAGAGGTGCGCAACGGTAACGACAACGATGCCGTTGTATTGCTATCTGAGCCGATAACAAAAAAGGTTATAAGAAGTGTCTATATCAAGGCAGGTGCAACTTTCCGCATCCGTAATATCCCCCAAGGCGTGTTCGCTGTCAAGTACATGTCTGGCAAAGACTGGAATCCTGAAATGCAGGTAGGTAAGGTGAAAGGCTGTTTTGAAAAGGATCTCTCGTTTAGCGAGACGAGTGCCAAGGACTATTTTGATATGCGTGTTGTTGAGACCTACGACGGTTATTCTATCCCGACTTACACGCTGACACTTTACACCGTTCGTAACGGCAACCTACACATGCGCGAACTCACCGCCGAGCAGTTCTTTTGATATAAGTAACCGTACACAAGTAAAATACGACGAATAATGATTGGCATTAAGAAACCGATTGCTCCAACGCTTGCTCAGCATGCTATCTCGCTCTCTAATATACATGATTTCGAACGTAAGCTACAGAGGGAACAGCGAATCAATGGATACAGAGAAAAGCTCATCCTATTAATCTGTATTATATCAGGACCGAGCTTGTTATGTCTCCTAACAATTATGGAAAAAATCCAGAAATTGGGCATGGAGGTATTTGCTTTTAAGCATTTGGGGTTGGGCTTGGTTTCAGGTATTCCTCTTTCAATGATTCTGGCTCCATTAGTGGTAGCGCTGTTAAATAAATTGCTTCCTTCTTATCATGCGAATGAAACATACACTGATCTGCGAGTCAAGAAATACAAAGAGCTGGAAGAAACCTACAACAACACACGAAATCTGCTGATGGAAAAATTTCCACGCATTGAGCAGTTTAACTTTGATGAAAGTCGCTATACTCGGTGGTTGGTGAAAGACTTTGCTGGTAAGTTCTTGGCGAAATATGCGATGGAAGCACATAAGAAGCAACAAGATCGGCAGAGAAGGCAATGGAGGATAGCACTCGATCCCTTTATGTTCGAGGAAGAGGTCGCAAACTGGTACAAGGCAAAAGGCTACGCAGTCACATTGACCCCGAAAAGTGGTGATGGAGGAGTGGATGTGATTTTGCAAAAAAACGGCGAGACGGTATTTGTACAATGCAAACACTATGCCTCACAGGTTCCGATTGGAGTGCTACGGGAATTATTCGGTGTGATGAAAAGTAAGCAGGTTCAGAAGGGTGTATTAGCCTGTTTATATGGTGTTTCCTCAGAAGGATATTCTTTCGCACAAAATAACGGAATTTCTATCGTTACTTTGGATAATCTTGTAGGTAAAAATAGCTCAACTATTGGAGAAAATTATTCTCTAAAATACTTCAATGACCACATCAGTTCTGGTTCTATAAATGTCTGTTACGATTTATTCGATACGGAAGAGAATCTCTTGAATAAGCTGAAAACTATGCCTAAACTTGCATGGTTCTATTATGGTGCGTATAAACATGGGAGAGTTTATATATTGCTTTATGGTGAAGCGAGCCACATGGAACATCTCCGTCGGTACCTCAAGCAGCTTTGGAATAGTAATTGTGAGCAGGTCAAAACTGTCTATACAAACTCTCGTAGAACTTTCCATAAACGACGCAGTAGTTACTGGAGTAACAGGTACAAGAGGTATTGACATATATCTACTTTTAGAGGAGCAAAAAGGCTAAGTCTTCTTCCCATCCCTACCGAATCCTACATATCCCCTCACATCCCTTCCTAAGTGAAGTGGGCCTGAGGGGATCGTTTTATCTTCGCCCCCGTATCGGAACAACCGGGCGGGAGGCGTTCTTCCCGCGGTCTATCCTCCGATACCCATTTGCCTTATGTCTGTAAAGTTCAGATTGGTTCAGAAGAAGAACATGATGAAGGATGCCCCGATGGGCTCCAAGTTGTATTACCCTGTGTTGGTCGGCAACGGCACGGTCTCGTTCAGCGACCTGTGCGACGAGGTG
>JAQXZK010000092.1 GCA_029227175.1 Bacteroidales bacterium
CGACGTACCAATGGGAACATCGCTAACACCATTGGGAACATTGACCGCTGAGATTTTCTTTCTCTTTACCCTTACTACAATCTCAAAAGCGCTTTTTGGCAAAGTCTCAGATAGTATTTTGATAAGGAACGACCTAAAATAAAGAGGCAAGCCGAAAAATCAGCTTGCCTCCTATATGGTACAGAGTTCACCTGCACATTCACAAAATCGTTACAACTTATTTTTGAATAATAGGTTGTCTCTGCCCTAAAATCGTGGTATAATTATTATGCAGATGGATTATCTGTCTGACATACTATGATTAGGAGGTAACGCCATGTATCGTTTTCATGATGCACAGTCCGGTTTTATTCGAATGCGGCATTGGTGCGTCCCCCAGTTATGGAGAGGTCGTATTAAAATTGTTTCCGTTAGCGCATAAGCTGGACTGTTGATTGTCGGCTTATGCGTTTTTTTGAAATTCCTAGTTAGGGTGTGATAAGATGAAGAAAAAAATTGTGCCTGTTGGTTTCTTTGTTTTGATCGTGGTTCTCGGTGCCTTGATTTTCTTTGTAACCAATAAACAAAGTGGAACTTCAGCTATACCTTTTGTAAAAGTAAACGACGTGATATATGTTTACGACTCTACAGGATACAAAGTTGAAGAACTGCCAGAGACATACTCGGTTATAGGAGAGGTCGTAGGCAATACTGCGTCTGCTTCTAAAGCTCAAAACGGTTATGCTTCTGGATTAAAGGTTGGTGAAAAAATATACCAAACTTCTGTGAAAACTGATGAAGTATTTGTATATACAAGCCTTTTTTCCGGAGATGGAACGTATCGATATGTTAAGTTTACTTCTGAATAGAACAAGTATAGGAGGAATACTGTAATGACAAAACGAATTTGCTCTTTGCTTTTGACACTGTGCCTGATATTTAGCTTAAGCACTTTTGCTTTTGCGACAAATGGCGAACACAAGACCGTTGACTATATCGCTCAAGACTGGATTGATACCCAATTTTCCGGAGATGCTGAGGTATCAGATACCATCGTCTTACGTTCGGATAATTCTGGCGAAGTTGTTGGCTACATAGTTTCTTTCACTAAACAAAGTGTACCAGCAGGCTATATTGTTTTAAGTTGCGAGGATGGTGAGCATCCGATTATCGAATTCGCGCTGGAGGGACAGAGTGTTTATCACTATCTCGAACAACAGCTTGATGTTATCAACAGCGCTGCTTCTTCCGGCATGGTTAGTAGCGACTCGAATGAATTCTTATCTTACGCCACCACTTTTGAAGAAAATGTGTTGTATACAGATTTTATTCGCTACGCCATCAAAATTTCAAATGGTACTCAGTCGGCATTACTTGACCAGTTCGCGCAGATAACAAGCTGTTTTGAATTGGATGTAATGACTGATACGGCACCAATGTCTGATACGTTTTTTGATGATTACATAGATTTACCTAACGAGAGCGGTTCAAAAACTGTCGGTAATATAACTGGCGCGAACGACATTAGGGCATTAGTTATGGGCGATATGCCAAATGTTACTCCAGGCGAGGGAAATTGTGGTCCTACTTCCTTAGCGAATACCGTCAAGCTATACGCCGAATTTTCTCTTAACAATAACGGTGGCAGTCTGAGCAATTTGAAGGTAAACGACAGTGATGCAGAGACGTATGAGCGCCTTGTTGAGATTAGTGGATATTCCTGCGGTAATGCTGCAAGCATGTCAACTTTGGTTTCTTCGATCAAGTCATTTGCCGTTGAGAGAGGTTACTCATGCACCACGACAAATTATCTTTTAGATCTCTGGAGTGATTTTAAGAGAGATGTTACCGCAGACAAGCCTATATTGCTGTATACTTCTTCAAGTGCTGGAACGGCACATGCTCAGGTTGTTGTAGGCTTCTGGGAATACACCAACGGCGGAAAATATGTGAAAATACTATCTGGTTGGACAAGCTATCCCACCTTTTTGAAGTTCAAGCCGAGTTCTCTTAATAATTTTAACGGATACTGCGTTGCTATTTCCGATTAAGCTCTGAGTACTTTCACATAACCTTCGGCGGACAAACAGATATGTTTGTCCGCCTTGACTGTTTAGCGAAAGTTTTCAGTAGATAGCAATGCAAAACATAATATGAAACTTCCGCACTTTAGTCATTTCATTCTGCCACAAATGAGCTGACCATCGTTGTAATAGCGAGGACTTGAACGTCCTCGCTATTAGCATACATCGTCATGCAGGTTGTTCTTGTCGGTAATCATCTGAATCAGCTCCAGCGTCATCACGATAGCCAGGATCACGCCAGCAATCGGCACCATGATGGAGTTGGAGAGATTTTGGATCATGCTGAAAATACTCCCGTTCCAGCCCTGAGGGGTCTGGCCCACCTGTGTCGCAATGTCTGCGACCTGCTGGTTCACGCTATCGAACATCCCCGATAAGTTGCTCATAATGCCGCCTACCAACATTTCCTTGAGCCAGTCAGTAAGGGCATCGAGTAAGAAATCCATACGGTGTCAACCTCCTTTCAGCCGCCCCCGCTTGGGGGCAGGGGCGGCAAGGATTTCTTATGACAGCTTAACGACGGGAGCGATCAGACGGTGAACAGGCTGGAGAGCAGGGGTACGAGGACCATGCCGACCACGGCGACGCCAGCGCCAGCCATGAGCTGCTTCATGCCCTGGGACTTCGCGCCGGGGTTGTCGTTGCCGTAACCTTCGAGGAGGTTGATGACACCCCAGATGCCGAGACCAGCGCCGAGAGCGATAACAAGGGTCTGAAGAACGGTGATAGCCTGATTG
>JAQXZK010000093.1 GCA_029227175.1 Bacteroidales bacterium
AGAAGGCAAAGCCTTGATACTTCAGAATAAAATCGACATAATACTGCTTCAGATTACGTGTCTCACCTGTCGGCATCAATGAGCCGTTCTGTCCTTGCAGACGGGTAGCCTGATCGTTATACGAGAAGGCACCTGCCAACAGGACCTTGACAGTTTGTTCACGTTGGAAGTCGCCCTCGGCCACTTCGCCCAACGACTTGAACCGTCCAAAGGGATACAACTCCAAACGACCCGTGTAGGCGAAACCTCCATTCTTGGATACACCAAAGTTACGCCCTTCGCCTAACGTGATAGAACCTTTGGCTGCCAGATTGAAGTCACCGGCCAATGCCTTCTACTCAGCACTGGGCGACTGGGAATTGCAATACGTCAATACCTGCAACAAGTACCAAAGTCCCGTTACTGAGGGAGATGAGGTCGAGATTGCAACGCGACTCTTCCAGAAATACACGGCTCTGGCCGAATTATACTACAACGAAGAAGATTCCACTCGGACAACATCATCCTCAACTCAGAATTATGAGAACCTAGGGAAGAAATAACGCCCATCAACTCAAGAAAAGTAAAATTATTTGACAAATTACCGACTTTTCAGGATTGGCAAGACCAAGGTTATTTCTTGGCCTTGCCATTTCTATTAAATGACGAGGTCAAATCATATAAATGACACGGTCAAATCATGCATTCGGCAAGGTCGATTTGCATGATTCGCCTCAAGTGCCACTACAGGTATCTGTAGCGGGGGTTAGGACAGATTTACCATACTTCGTGTAACAATAGTAAAATATCCTTACTTTTCATTGCTTGGGTGCACCCTGAAGAAGTTTCTACAGAGACAACAAAAAGAACCCACCGGAAACCGGCAAGTTCTTTCTCTTGTTTGTGGAGCTGGAGGGGGTTGAACCCTCGTCCAAACGAGGAAATCATAAGATTTCTACATGCTTATCTCTGCCTTTGGTTTTCGTGTACGAACAAGACCAGAGCCACCAATCCGTACCTTAGTCTCTTTATTTCATTCTTCACGCGAGACAAGCGAAGAACTATTCCCGATTTTGCTGTGCCACCTGATCAAACGCTTCGGAACAAGAGCTTTTGGGCGACATCTCGTCACAGACACTGTGCCTGCGATAAAGTTAATCTACTATACTTCGATTAAGCAGCGAGAGCGTAAGATTCGTTGCCAGATAATTGTTCGAGGACCGAGATTATAGTGCAAATCCACGGCGCACTGCATGCTTACTTACCATTTCTACCCGCTGTCAAATCCGGTCAGCCCCGATTAAACTTTTTTAGCAGAATGGTCTGGCAAAGATATGACATTTATTTTGCTCATACAAAGTAAACCCGTATTTTTGTCGAGAAATAAAAGAATTTCAGCATTTTCCATGAGTATCCTCCGGTATAAAGCACATGTAACCATCATCGGACTTGTAATCGTAATGTTGTTTGGACTCAACATTTCGTGCAGCAAAGACAGAACCGGGGCTACCACAAATATCCTCGTACTCCACACCTACTTTGAAGACTTGGACTACACGGAAAACCTTAAAAGACAAGTCAGGGACGAAATCAGAGATCGGGGGATTAATGCCGATGTAAGGTTTGTTTCAGCCGACCGTCCGTTTGCCAATCTTGAAATAATATACAGAAGTACCATCAAGGTCTTGTTGAAAGACACGCTGAAGGTATGGAACTGGTATCCGGATATCGTCATTCTGGAGGACAATGGGGTGTTTAATGCTGTGACAAATGCCCTGAAAAATGACGCGATAGCACAGGAATACCTCTCAGACATTCCCATCATCTTCTCAGGCGTTACCGACTACGAGCCTGAAAAAATAGAAGGACTTGATAATATCACAGGATTCTACACTCGTCTGCACATCAAAAAGAACGCTGAAATCGTCAAACAGATTACAGGTTGCCACTATGCATTTACCGAACTTGACAATCCTTGGGACTCACTCATCAGTATGCAGATTCAGCGGGAGATTGAAGGTTCTGATGACTTTTTCTATAATCACAGATGGGCGATTCCAGACGTAACACCTGAAGCATTGAACAAAGAGCATGCCTCACAATTTGTCCTTACCCCGATTTCGAGCATCAACGACAAACGTAATATTCCACCTACAGAAGCAGGACAAAGCAGCGAATACCACTCTACACTTACCGCTCTTATTCAGTCCAGTCCGCACCTTCAGGTTCTGTTCGATGTAAACAGTGAGATTTTCGTCAAACGGACAAACCGTCCGCAGTTTACCTGCATCAACAAGATTTTCGGTTCGAAATCACGGTATCTGGCGGGATATTTTGTGTCACAGAAGACCCAGCGTAAAGACTGCATGGACTACGTAGAACAAATCATCAAGGGCAAACTACCTAACCAGTTGCCGGTCAAGGAACACGAAGCCGGGTACTTCATGGACTGGGAGGCGATGAAACTGAGCGATATGAAGTACGGCGACTGGAACAACCGGTTCACCATCATCAACGCACCCTTTGACGTGCGCCACAGCCTTCTCTTTTATTCGCTGATAGGTCTCTCGCTGGCGATGATAATCTGCGGAACCCTGTTCCTGCTATTATCCTTCTACAAAACCAAGCTGAAACACAATAAAATCATTCTGGAAAAACTCAATAAGCAGATTGACTTCAGAAAGAGAATATTGGCACAGAACAATGCCTCCTTGTGGATTCTGCAGGGCAACACCTTGACCTATACGATTATGTCCGAAAAGGAGGAGAGTCAGGTTTACGTCAACTCGCTGGAAAAATTCGAAGCTAATGTTCACCCACAGACGCAAGACATCTTCCGAAAAATCACGAGTTTTTCCTATCCGTTCGGCACCTTTCACGAGCGGCTGTTTCTTAAGTCGATAAACAGTCCGGACTACCGCTGGTTCAACATCAGTTTTACAATTACCCAGGAAACCAAGAAGAAAAAGATACTATATGGAACGATGATTGACGTCGAAGAGGTGAAGAAGACGGAGGACATGCTCATTGAAGCTGGCAGGGCTGCCGAGAAGACCAACATCAGAGAAACATTCCTGGCCAACATGAGTCATGACATCCGCACCCCATTGGGCTGCATCACCGGTTTCTCAGAATTGCTTGCCGAAAGCGGCAGCGAGCTGGATGACGAGCAGAAGACAGAGATGGCCACCGTTATCAGACAGAACTCTGACATGTTGCTGAAACTCATTGACGACGCCATAGACACCACGGCCCTTCAAATCGGCCAGTTCAAGTTCTTTAAGAAAGTCATCAAGGCCAAGGAGCTCATTAGGCTTATATACAACACAAACCAGATTCTCTCACCGCAAAACATAGACTTCCGCATGAACATTGAAGCGGACAACCATGACATTGAGGTTGACTTGAATCGCACCCAACAGGTGCTGAACAATTTATTGAGCAACTCATTCAAGTTTACTCAAAACGGATATATCACCATTGGCTGTGCATACTTACCGGAAAGCGACGAAGTGGAACTCTACGTGGAAGATACGGGTTGCGGAATCTCCGAGGAGCACATACCCCACTTGTTCGACCGCTTCTATAAAACCGGTGAGAAACACACCGGAACAGGATTGGGACTCAACATCTGTCAGGAAATCGTTACCCAACAGGGAGGACGCATAGAGGTCAAGAGCGAGGTTGACCGAGGAAGCAAGTTCTCCTGTTTCTTTGCAGCCTACCACGGAAAAGAGGAAGGAGACAGAACATGAGACACCGGATAAACATATTGATTCTCGCGTTGGCAGCCTATGTCATCTCTTCATGCCAGAAGGCGGCCACAATCAGGCACGAAGAGGGCCGAGCATTCAAAGTGGCACTGGTACACACCTATAACAAAGAGTTGCCCGACTATGAGGAGTACAACCGAATACTCATGGAGGCATTTAAGAAACACGGCATTGAAGCGGAGTTCAAAACCCACTACCTCAATCTCTTTTCGGTCTTTCCACAATCTCCCTTTGTCAAGAAGACCATCGACTCCTTGAAGATTTGGCAGCCAGATCTCATCCTCATCGAAGACGACTACGGAGCCTTGTCCATGCTCCGCAACGAAGACTCCATTTTGCACAATACCCCTATTGTCTTAGGAGGTCTGAACCTCCCCGACTGGGATTTGTACAACCAACATGACAACCTCGTTGTATGGGAAGAGGTGCCCGATTTCAAAAAAGCTATTGACATAGCATGCGACATCTCCAAGAACAACCTCGTCGAGATAGAACTGGATCACACCCCTACCGACAGCCTTTTAAAAGAAAAGTTGAGCAGCTCCATCAATCACCGTCCATACATCAATAATTCGGACTTTCACCGCACTCAAATAAACAGAAACAGTCTGAGAGGAGAACTCAAAGACAGCATCATTGTACTTACGCTTTCACTGTCTGAACCTGAATCAAACCGGCCGGCCGGTGAGGACGAGGAATTCGGACGGGGAATGACAAGAGGCATCCTGAACTATTGCCGTTATTTTCCTTCCATAGTGGTGAAACACGATGCTTATAGTGATGCCATTGCCGACCGCACCGGTCTGCCACAGTTCACCACGGTTCGAACCGGATTCGGACACAATGCACATTACCTGGCAGGGGTCTTTACCCCCTACGATGTGTTGGCTCAGGACATGGTCATGTCGGGAGCCTATATCCTGAAAAACGAAAAAAAAGCAAGATACACCAACAGGCACCCAAAAAGTGTATTCATGGACTACAATGCCTTGAAGCAGTGGAATTTAAACTACGAAGACCTGAAAGACAAGTATACGTTTGTCAATGTACCCAAGTCGGTAAGCACACCCTATTACTATTACCTGCTTTTTGGCGCAGTAATCCTGGCCTTGGCTGCCATCATCTGGATTATCGTCATCATAGAATTCAACCTAAAACGGAGAGGCCAGCAACGATACATGGAGAGGCTAAGTAACGAATTACAGCTGACAGACATAACATTAAGGAACAACAAAAGTTCCATCTTCTCCTATAGCGAAGGCAAATTCTGCATCATCGTCTCGTTTGCCGGCAATAAAAAGAACGAGTTCACAATGAGCGAAGTCAGACGACTCATCGTCAAGGACAGCGACAAAATCATCAGTCAATTTGAAGAGTCTATCCAAAAGCCCGGTCAGTACAGCCTGGAATTTCCGTTCCGCCTCATCAATGCCGAAACTCACTGGTTAGAGATTCGCTACACCATACATGAAGCTAACCCCAAAGAGGTATCGGGAATTATTATGCTCATTGACAGTCAGAAGAAGAACGAGATGAAACTGCGCATTGCAACCAGCATTGCTCAAAGCACCAAGCATAAGGAGCAGTTCCTCAACGACCTGACTCACTCCATTCGCACGCACCTGAACCCCATCATGGGTTTCTCTGAACTCATCACCGAGGGCTCTTATACGGGAAAAGAGTTGCCCACCTTCTACCAAGAGCTGAACGAGAACAGCAAGCAGCTCATGAATCTGGTAAACAACATTCTGGAGTATTCCCGCATGGACTCCGGACGCGTCATCTTCGAGTTCAGTCTGGTCAGGGTGTCTGAAGTCATTCAGCGTGCCGCCGACAGATGGAAAACTAAGAAGCCCAACGGTGTCAAGTTCCACCTCATCAAAGGAATGACTGACTCCCTTCTCTACACCGACGAGGCCCGCCTCGAACAACTGCTCGGCGAACTGCTGCAAAATGCCTACCAGCACACAAAAACAGGTTTTGTAGCCATAGGGTGGACAAACGACACCTTGAGACATCAGGTCAGCATTTATGTCGAAGATACCGGTTGCGGCATCGCTCCCAACATTCTCTATAATTTCAACAACATGTTCAACACAAAGGATGCCATTGAGCAAGGGGCAGGCATCGGAATCAATATATGCAAGGTGATTGCCGAAGGTATCCACGGACGCATGAAAGTAGAGAGCATTCCCGAGATAGGCTCGAAGTTCGTCATCACCCTGGACGAATATGAGGAGAAGGAACAATAAACATACAACATCTAAACGAACCAAAAAGAAACGACAATGAAACACATAAAACTTTATCTGACTACATGCTTACTGGCATCAGCATCCACCCTATTCGCGCAAACAGAAGTCACGGCAGGCGTAAGCAGGGGCAAGGACTATGGCGTGACCTACCTGCTGCCCAAGACTAAAATCAAAATCGAACTGCAAATTAGCAAACACACCTTTACTCCCGGAGAATTTGTACGCTTTGCCGGCCGTTACCTGCACATGAACAACGTAAGCGCAAATGCTTCAGAGGAATGGACACTAGACAAGGTGTCTACCAGCCTGCTTGGCGAACCCGACAAGGAGAACGTTTATTTTGTCAAGCTCAAAGACAAAACGGTAGCACCGCTGATGGAACTGACCGAAGACGGCGTAGTACGTTCAATCAACTATCCGTTCAGCGGCATCAAGACCACCAAACCAACCGAAGCATCTAAGTCTAAGACCGAGAAGGAGATTACCTTTGCCGAAGCACGCAGTTACTTTACCGAAGAGATTCTCAGTGCCGGTTCGACAGCCAAGATGGCCGAACTTACCGCCAAGGAAATCTATACAATCCGCGAAAGCAAGAACGCCCTCCTGCGTGGCGAGGCTGACAATATGCCCCAGGACGGAGCACAGCTGAAACTCATGATAGACCAGCTGACCAGACAGGAGCAGGCTCTCACCATGCTGTTCACCGGAAAACGTACAGAAGAGCACCTGGTGAAGACCATAGAGATTACGCCCAAGGAGATGAACAATGAAATCATCTTCCGGTTCTCCAAGAAACTTGGACTGCTCGACAAAGACGACTTGGCAGGCGAACCCTACCAACTCACCATTGTAGACATGAAGACCCCATCTATTCCACTCGAAACCGATGCCAAGAAGAAGTTAGAGGGAATAGCCTACAATGTTCCGGGCCGTGCCAAAGTCACCCTGACACAAGGCAACCACAAACTCTACGTAGGCGAGATGCCTGTCACCCAGTTCGGTTGTCTGGAGTATCTGGCACCCGGCCTCTTCAACAAGACACAGTGTAAAGTGCAATTTGACGTAAAAACCGGCGGTCTCCTGAAAATCGACCGAGAATAACCTCTATCTCATCCCCGCTCATAACCAAATCGTGCAAAACATATCCCAACCCGACCGCTGTCCATATACACAGTAGTCGGGCTATTTCTTTGTATCATTCAAACGTCTCGAGTACCCGCCGCGGGTTACTGCTGTCCTCTATAAGAGAGTACGGTGTCATAACACTTCGGAAAGTCAAGGGCAATAATAAAAGAACCTTTTCACAGTTCCCGCTATGCCTTTGATGAAATGGTAGCAACCAGACACAGATATAGACAAAACTGAATTGAAATATATTGACCGTTTGGGGGTTAACCAGGAGACATGACGGAGACCTCTCGTAGCACGCTCAAGGCCTCAGCTACCGAAGTGACATTCTTCACTATCATCATGCGTTTGGCATTCTGTTCGCGCAGGTCACACCGCCGGGGATACTTCATCATATAGGCAATGACACGCCCGAAGGCGGCACTCTGGAAATAAGGGCTAAGTGGATTGTAGACAAAGAACAGAGACATCCTGCCGCCTTTCAAGAGCAGTTTCTCAACACCGTGGCGGGCAGCCAGATTCCGAAGCAAGGGGATGCGCAGCAACTCGGCAGTCTCGTCCGGAACCGGTCCGAAACGGTCTATCAGCCGCTTGCGGAAGTCCTCCACCTCGCGTTCTTGGGTCAGTCCGTCCAGTTCGCGATAGAGCAACATGCGCTCGGAACTTCCAGGTACGTAGGTGGCAGGAAGGAGCAATTCCAAATCGCTCTCAAACTGGCACTCGTCCACAAACTGCTCGCCCGAGATGCGGCGTTGCTCGTCACCCTTGTTCTCAGCCTCGTACAACGTAGCAAACTCGTCATTCTTCAGTTCACGAACCGCCTCAGTGAGAATCTTCTGATAGGTTTCATAGCCCAAATCGGCAATGAACCCGCTCTGTTCTGCACCCAGCATATTTCCGGCTCCGCGGATGTCCAAGTCCTGCATAGCGATGTGAATGCCGCTGCCAAGGTCTGAGAAGTTCTCGATGGCCTGCAGGCGGCGGCGTGCCTCGGTAGTCAGGGATGACAGCGGAGGAGCCAAGAGATAGCAGAAGGCTTTTTTATTACTTCGACCCACACGTCCTCTCATCTGGTGTAAGTCGGAGAGTCCAAAATTCTGGGCACCGTTGATGATAATGGTGTTGGCATTGGGAATATCGATACCGCTCTCGACAATCGTTGTGGCCAGGAGCACATCATAGTCGTAATTGATAAAATCAACGATGACCTTCTCCAACTGTGCCGGTTCCATCTGTCCATGACCAATCACGACACGACAATCCGGTATATTGCGCTCGATGAGAGCCTTCAGCTCCGGCAGGTTTGAGATGCGGTTGTTGACAAAGAACACCTGTCCGTTGCGGCTCATCTCAAAGTTAATGGCATCCGTGATGACCTGCTCGTTGAAGGTGTGCACCTCCGTCTGGATGGGGTAACGGTTGGGAGGAGGCGTCTGGATGACACTAAGGTCGCGAGCTCCCATCAGCGAGAACTGCAAGGTACGCGGAATCGGAGTAGCCGTCAGCGTCAGTGTGTCGACATTCACCTTCATCTGGCGCAGTTTCTCCTTGACCGAGACCCCAAACTTCTGCTCTTCGTCAATAATAAGCAGACCAAGGTCATGGAACTTCACGTCCTTTCCCAGGATGCGATGCGTGCCGATGATGATATTCACCTTGCCTGCTTCCAGATCCTTGACGATGCCGCGGACTTGTGTTGCTGTTCGGGCACGGCTGAGGTACTCTATACGGACAGGCATGTCCTTGAGTCGCTCCGTGAAAGTCTGGAAATGCTGATAGGCCAGTACCGTAGTCGGCACCAGCACCGCTACCTGCTTGTTGTCAGCCACCGCCTTGAAGGCAGCACGAATGGCCACCTCGGTTTTTCCAAACCCTACATCACCACACACCAGACGGTCCATGGGACGGGTGCTCTCCATGTCTGCCTTCACATCGG
>JAQXZK010000094.1 GCA_029227175.1 Bacteroidales bacterium
ACAGCATAAGTTGACTTGTTTTCCTGGAATGGTTGACTCCTTTCCTGTGAAAGTTGACTTTGTACGGATTTAGTTGACTTTCCGTCTGTATAGGTTGACTACGTACGGAAAAAGTTGACTTGCTCCATACTATGAAAAACATTCGGGGGAAGCCTAACGGCTGGAGGCATACATCCGCTTGAGCATCAGCCAAAGCTTGTAATAGCCGATGCCAGGATCAAGCTTGCGGATTTCCAGTACGGAGTCTTATAGGGAAACATTGATTTGTTAGCGTGAAACATGCAATTTTTTTACTGTTTTTCTTTCATTCCCGATATGATGAAGAACTATAAAAACAATCGTTTTTAATTATTTCATGGGCATATACTTTGAAAAATCGCAAAATTTTTATTTCTTTGCTCCCCGAATAGCGGGTAACCGGGATTCTTCGTTTATTGGGTTGATATTTTAAAATCAAATCATACATAAGAATATGAAAAAAATAGTATTATTGGGAATGGGTCTTTGCATAGCATTGGCTTTCTCATCTTGCAAATCAAGTGAAAGTGCTTATAAGAAGGCTTATGAAAAAGCTAAGCAGCAGGAATTGGCTGAACCACAGGTAGAAACAACAACAGTAGCCCCGGTTACTACGACAACAACGGCTCCGGTTCAAACTCCAAAGGTGGTTGAATCTGCTCCTGTAAATGTTCGCACGGAAAACGTGTCTTGGGTTTCCGGTGCCGGCCTGAAAGATTATAGTATTGTGGTTGGTGCATTCGGTGTAAAGGCTAATGCTGAAGGTCTTCGTGCCAGACTGGAAGGTGAAGGCTATAAGGCACTTGTCGTACAAAACGCTCAGGGTCTTTATCGCGTAATAGCTGGTTCTTACGATGATCGTAGCGAGGCAGCAAAAGCACGTGATGCGTTTAAGGCTGCTCACTCAGGCAATGAGGACTTCCAGAAGGCTTGGTTGCTCTATCGTCAGTAAACGATAATCCTACATATTCTGAAGGAAGAGGCAAAATGTGTGTTCATTTTGCCTCTTTTTGTGTTCAAATCGTTAGTTCTATGTTATATACAAGGTAGGTTTAATATATTTTTTGTACTTTTGCAAAGTCTATGCGCAATTCTGAATACAGCGTGTGACAGACAGAATACTAAAAAATGACTTTTGAAATAGCTATAGTTTTGGTTGCTTTAGTCGGGATGATTGTTGCGTTGATTCTTGACAGAATGAGGCCGGGCATGGTGCTACTCACTGTTGTAGTGCTATTTTTTTGCTGTGGCATTATTTCCACAAAAGAAATGCTGGAGGGATTTAGCAACAAGGGTATGATTACTGTAGCTATGCTCTTCTTGATAAGCGAAGGAGTCAGACAAACGGGAGCTTTGAGTAGCTTAATCAGACGTCTCCTGCCTCAAAAGAAAACGACGGTGTTCAGGGCGCAGGCGCGTATGTTACCCTCTATTGCCCTCATCTCTGCTTTCTTGAACAATACTCCTGTGGTTGTTATCTTTGCCCCAATCGTCAAGCATTGGGCGGAAAAAGTGAATCTTCCTCCGACAAAATTTCTGATTCCGGTGTCGTACGTGACAATTCTCGGAGGTATGTGTACGTTGATGGGCACATCTACCAACCTTGTAGTTGATGGCATGATAATAGATGCCGGTTTTGAGGGATTGTCTATGTTCGAACTCGGCAAGGTGGGTATTGTAATTGCCATTACCGGCATTCTCTATCTGTTTCTTTTCTCGGGGAAGTTACTTCCGGAAACACGAACGGACTTGTCAGGTTTGGAAGAAGAGAAGGAAATACAATCAGATAAACTTATTGTTGAGGCCATATTGGGTGCGCGTTTCCCAGGTATCAATAAAAAACTGGGAGACTTTGATTTTGAGCGCCATTATGGCGCGAAGGTCCGTGAGATTAAACGAAGTGGACAGAGTTTGGTTAAGAATCTCGAGAAGGAGCGTTTGCGCGAGGGTGACACTTTGGTGTTGGTGACTGACGAATCATTCATCAAGTCTTGGGGAGAATCCTCCGGTTTCGTCATGCTGACAAATAACGTTGACGCAGAGACAAAAGTTGAGAAGTGGAAACGCTGGTTTGCCCTTTCGCTGATGGTTATGATGATTGCTGGGGTGGTCATTGGCGATTTGCCGGCTGTAAAGACTCTGGTTCCGGGTCTGAAGTTGGACATGTTTTTCTTTGTATCGGTTACGACCATCATTATGGCGTGGACCAAACTTTTTCCTCCCAAGAAATACACCAAGTACATCTCGTGGGATGTGCTGATAACGATAGCTTGCGCGTTTGCCATCAGTAAGGCTATGATAAACTCGGGTGTGGCAGATACCATAGCCGGATTTATATTGAAGGAGTGTAGTAGTTATGGACCACAACTCTTGTTGGCTGCAATCTTCATCATTACAAATTTATTTACAGAACTGATAACAAATAATGCAGCAGCTGCACTTATTTTCCCATTAGCTCTCTCGCTGGCCGAGCAGATGGGTGTTGACCCTATGCCGTTTTTTGTAACAATTTGTATGGCGGCATCAGCCAGTTTCTCTACTCCGATTGGTTATCAGACAAACTTGATTGTGCAAGGTATTGGTAATTATAAATTTACGGATTATACAAGAATCGGTCTGCCGCTGAATATCATTACATTCTTGCTCTCAGTGTTTTTGATACCGCTTATATGGCCGTTTTAGCATAGAAAAAAATGAAAGACAATTTATACCCAATATATGACAAGATGTTGACTCGTCAGGACAAGGAAGCCCTGTTGAAGCAGCATGGTTTGATGGTGTGGTTTACGGGGTTGAGTGGCTCCGGAAAGAGTACTATTGCCATAGCCTTGGAGCGTGAACTGCAGAAACGTGGACTTCTTTGCCGTATTTTGGATGGTGATAATATCCGTTGCGGAATCAATAACAATTTGGGATTCACGGCTGAAGACAGAGTGGAAAATATCCGTCGCATAGCAGAAGTCGGCAAACTGTTTGTCGAGACCGGTATTATAACCATAGCCTGTTTCATAAGTCCTACCAATGAAATCCGTGGGATGGCCTCTGAGATAATAGGTAGAGAAGATTTCTTTGAGGTGTATGTCAGCACACCGTTGGAGGAGTGTGAGCGCAGGGATGTGAAAGGACTTTATGCAAGGGCCAGGAGAGGAGAAGTGAAGAACTTTACCGGAATTTCAGCTCCTTTCGAAGCCCCGGAGAATCCACAGGTTGTGCTGGATACATCTGTCAAGGCGCTGAATGAGTGCGTTGAGATATTATTGGAACATATTTTGAAAATAGTGAAGGAATAAATATATTTTAGCATGATGAATCAAACCTTCAACGAAGAATACAAGTTGAGCCATCTGAAGGAATTAGAGGCAGAGTCCATACATATCATACGTGAGGTGGCTGCAGAATTTGAGAATCCGGTTATGCTTTACAGTATAGGTAAGGATTCGTCTGTCATGGTACGACTTGCCGAAAAGGCCTTTGCTCCGGGTAAGGTGCCCTTTCCATTGATGCACATAGATTCCAAGTGGAAGTTTAAGGAGATGATTGAATTTCGGGACAGCTATGCTCGGAAATATGGCTGGAATTTGATTGTCGAGAGTAATATGGATGCTTTCAATGCGGGAGTGGGTCCTTTTACGCATGGTAGTAAGGTACATACGGACTTGATGAAAACCCAGGCCTTGCTTCAGGCACTTGACAAGTATAAATTTGATGCGGCTTTCGGTGGTGCTCGGCGAGACGAAGAAAAATCTCGTGCCAAAGAAAGAATTTTCTCTTTCAGAGACAGGTTCCATCAGTGGGACCCCAAAAACCAAAGGCCGGAGTTATGGGATATCTACAATGCCCGAATCCGCAAAGGAGAAAGCATCCGCGTTTTCCCGTTGAGCAACTGGACGGAATTGGACATCTGGCAGTATATCCGTTTGGAGAATATACCCATTGTACCTCTCTATTTTGCCAAGGAACGTCCTTGTGTGGAAATAGACGGTAATTTGATAATGGCCGACGATGAACGGTTGCCGGAAAAATACCGTGACCAAATCAAAATGAGAATGGTTCGTTTCCGTACCTTGGGATGCTGGCCATTGACGGGAGCGGTCGAGAGCTCGGCTGACACTATTGAGAAAATAGTGGAAGAAATGATGACCACGACAAAGAGTGAACGCACAACTCGTGTGATTGATTTCGACCAGGAGGCGAGCATGGAGCAAAAGAAGCGTGAAGGTTATTTCTAACGAAAGGAAGAAACACATGACGACACAGAATGAAAAAATAGATATCAAGGCGTTCTTGGATAAGGACGAGCAGAAAGACCAGTTGAGATTGCTGACTGCTGGTTCTGTGGATGACGGCAAGTCTACTTTGATAGGTCGTTTGCTTTTTGACAGCAAGAAACTTTATGAGGATCAGCTTGATGCCCTGGAACGAGACAGTAAGCGGGTAGGCAATGCCGGTGAGCATATAGACTACGCCTTGTTGCTGGATGGATTGAAGGCAGAACGCGAACAGGGCATAACCATTGATGTTGCTTACCGATATTTTTCAACCAATAAACGAAAGTTTATTATTGCTGATACTCCGGGACACGAACAGTATACGCGCAATATGATTACCGGTGGTTCAACAGCAAATCTTGCCATTATCCTGGTTGATGCGCGCATGGGGGTGATAACCCAGACAAGACGCCACACATTCCTGGTTTCTTTACTTGGCATAAAGCATGTGGTCTTGGCTGTGAATAAGATGGACCTTGTGGACTTCTCGCAGGAGGTTTTCAACAAGATAACAACGGACTATAAATCATTCATTCAACCGTTAGGCATAGAGGATGTGACGTGTATCCCCTTGTCTGCCCTGGATGGGGATAATGTGGTGGAGAAATCGGAGCGAACACCTTGGTACGAGGGAACTTCTCTGTTGGACTTTTTGGAAACTGTACCTATTGACAATGACCATAACTTCCAGGACTTCCGTTTCCCGGTGCAGTATGTGTTACGCCCAAATCTGGATTTTAGAGGTTTCTGTGGAAAGGTCGCTTCAGGTGTGATACACAAGGGAGATGAGGTAATGGCTTTGCCTTCTGGAAAGAAATCTCGTGTGAAGAGCATCGTGACGTATGAAGGCGAGTTGGATTATGCTTTCCCGCCACAGTCCGTAACCATTACACTTGAGGATGAAATTGATGTCTCTCGCGGAGAAATGCTGGTTCGTGTGGATAATATGCCAGACATATCAAGGAGTTTCGAGACCATGTTGGTGTGGATGGATGAAGAGGTGATGGATTCCAATAAGTCTTACTTTATTAAACAGACAACAAATCTTTGCCGTTGCCATATTGATAAGGTGGATTATAAGGTGGATGTCAACACCATGCAGCATCTATCTCTCGAAAACGGTAAGTTGAAGGAAGAAGATTTGCCGTTGCAATTAAATCAGATAGCCCATGTGAAGATGACAACGGCCAAGGAATTGTTTTTTGATCCGTATAATAAAAACAAGGCAACTGGTTCTTTCATCCTGATAGACCCGATTACCAATAATACCAGTGCGGTTGGAATGATTATAGGAAAACTGGACGGAGAAATTGCAGAAGAGCTGATACCTACCGTCAATTTAAAGTCCCTGGGCGTGGACGAGTCTCATAGAGAGGCTATCATGACAGTGGCTAAGGAACTTGACCGACAGGGCTTTGCTATAAAAGTGATTTAAAACTATGGGAGTACTGGAGTTTAATAAATTACCCATCAATACACTTGTAGGTGCTGACTGGAGAACGTTTAAGGCGGTTACAAAGGGACGCACGATAGATAAAGGGTATTGTGGGAAATTCTATCTGACAAAGTTTGTTTGCCGATTGCTTTCGCTGTTTGCCCCTATTCAGAAACGTAGATATGAGAGGCTGCTGGCAGACAAACCGTTGGAGAATGACCCTGTTTTTATTCTGGGACATTGGCGTAGTGGTACGACATTCGTGCATAGCGTCCTTTCATGTGACAAGCATTTCGGGTATAATACGACTTATCAGACGGTTTTCCCGCACCTGATGATGTTTGGACAGCCGTTCTTCAAAAGTTGCATGAGTTTCTTGATGCCGGATAAACGCCCAACTGACAATATGGAACTGGCTGTAGACTTGCCTCAGGAAGAAGAATTTTCTTTGGGTAATATGTTACCTTACATATATTATAACTTCTGGTATTTCCCTAAGGATATCCAGGAATATGCGGATAAATATCTCTTTCAAAAGGATATGTCGCCGGAAGAGCTGGCGCTTTTTGAAGCGGAATTCATCAAACTCATTAAGATATCACTCTGGAATACTGGTGGTAATCAGTTCTTGAGTAAAAACCCTCCTCACACCGGGCGAATCAAGGAAATACTCAAGATGTTCCCAAACGCCAAGTTCATCTACTTGATGAGAAATCCTTATGCTGTGTTTAGAAGTACGGTAAGTTTCTTTACGGCTACCATCCAGCCGCTGAAATTGCAGGATATCTCTGCGGCAGAAATAGAGGAAAGGGTGTTGTCTATATATACTCAACTATATAGGAGTTATGAAGAAAGCAAGCACTTAATCCCCCAAGGAAATCTGATAGAAATAAAGTTTGAGGATTTCGAGTCGGATGCCTATGCCATGACTGAAAAAATCTACAAATCCTTGCAAATTCCCGGATGGGATAATGCAAAGGACAATATTAGGGCGTACCTCGAAAAGAAGAAAAGTTATCAAAAGAATACATCCTCGTATGATGAACATACCAAGCAACAGGTGCAAAAACACTGGAGGTATGCTATGGAACAGTGGGGGTATGATATTTGAATGGTGATATGAAACAGTTTATTTGGTCTTTATTTATAACACTGTGTTATGTGTGTCCCTCTTGCTTGGCCCAAGGGCGTGTTGAACCTATTAAGTATGGTGACATGGACGACTGGGTGGACAGGCAAATCAAAGAGTCTTCAATTATCGGTGGGAACTTGAAACACGTTTACGCGATAGCTCCGAAACAGGTCGTAACAGGCAATGAACCCTATAGTAATTTAGGCGGTTCGCCTTGGGGTACCAGCAATGTCTTGGCTAAAGTGTCCGGTATTGTCAAGACAAACACGTCTGTTTTCCCGGAAAAGAGGGGAAATGGTTATTGTGCTCGTTTAGAAACCAGAATAGAACGTGTTAAGGTAATGGGCGTTGTTAATATTACAGTATTGGCAGCCGGTTCCGTTCATCTTGGTAGCGCGGTCGAACCAATCAGAGGTGCCAAAAATCCGCAAAAATACGTGAATATGGGAATCCCTTTCACCAGAAAGCCTGTTGCTATCCAGTTTGACTACAAGGCGAAACTCTCGGGAGAAACAAACCGAGTAAAAATTTCCGGTTTCGGCAAATCAACGATTGCAGGAAAGGATTATCCGGCAATGGTGCTCTATTTGCAGAAGAGATGGGAGGATGAGAATGGTAATATCTATGCAAAGCGAATAGGAACAGCAGTAACATATTTTGAAAATACCGAGGATTGGAAGAACAATGCTACGTTTAACATTATGTATGGGGATATTACGGGAGATTCTATGTATAATTCAAATCGTATGGGTTTGCAAAATGAAAAACATGGAATCAATTCCAAGGGAGAAAATGTCCCTGTGAAGGAGGTGGCGTGGGGGAATGCCGACGATGTTCCCACTCATCTGGTATTGCAGTTCACCTCCTCTCATGGAGGTGCTTTTATCGGTTCTCCCGGTAATACGTTGTGGGTTGATAATGTGAAACTTATTTTTTAAAGCCTTTTTTAACGCTTTTCTTTTGCACGTTAAAAAAAATGTGTACCTTTGTAGCGACTTTTGTATCCTATGTGGTTACAAAAGCAAGAGAAAAATAATGTAGCGTTAGCGCAAAAACATGATTAGAAGTACTCGAATTGGTCGATTTGCATATTTGCTATTAGCTCTAATGGTGTTGCCGCTGTCTGCTGTTGTGGCGCAGGAGGTTGACAGGGAGAAGATAGTGAATGCATTAGCCGAAATGGGCTTTGAAAATGTCGGCTACACGGAAGATGAAGAGGAAATCATCTTTACCATTCAGAACTCAGCCTATAGAATTCAGGGTGTTGGTGTAGCAAAAGCGTTGGATTTGATTCAGAAGGAAGGCTTGCCTAACCAAAAGAGTTGCTGTGTTATTCTTCTCGATAACAATATACCTCAGATATCGGTTAGGTATAACAATGAACAGTCGGGTGATTCGCTGGCGACAGTGGCACCGAGAGATTGGGAAACAAGTTATGACTTAGGTGATAGCTGGAAGAAAGTTCGCAAGAACAAGGTAAAAAATAGTTCTTTGTATAAAGTTGATATTCTGATTTATCCGCAATTCTCATTTGCGAATTATGTCATAACTCAGATTTATACGGCATTGCTTGATTTCTGCCCTTCAGTAGAAGTCTCGCTTTGGAAGGGAAGTAAAATTGCAGCTCAGATTAAGATTCCTGTGTATAATGATGGCTATGGCGCACTTGAGAGCAAGGTGCATCCTGGGCACATTACGTTGTCTCAACGATTCCGTTTACCGTACAATATATTTGCGCGTGCGACGGTTGGCTTTTTCAGTAATGGACGATATGGCGTAGATGTAGACTTGAAGATGCCATTGAGGAACGAACAGTTCACGGTACTTGGCAGGATGGGTTTGACGGGTGCTTGTTATTGGGATGCATTCAAATTGCATTACGATCCCGCAATGACTTTCACGTGGGCCTTGGGTGGCAGTTTCTATTGGAAACGATACAATACAGAGTTTACTGCTAAGGCAGAGCAATGGTTGTTGAAGGAATTTGGTGGTAGATTTGATATGATAAGGCATTTCCGTTTTTGTTCGGTTGGTTTGTATGCCATGGTTACAGACAAGGCACCGATGAACGGAGGGTTTAGGTTTCAGCTTCTGCTCCCACCTTATAAATATAAAAGATTTAAAAACCAATATATCCCTCGCGTGAACGTTTCTCCGAATATGGGAATTGCATACAATGCGGGTAATGAAAGAAAATACTATAAGGAATATAGGGCTGAAGCCTCTGATAATATAATGCAAGCAAACAGTTTTAATCCCTATTTTATAAAAACAGAATTATTAAAACATTAATTTATTAAAATCATTTATTCTAAAAAAACGATGAAAAAAATTGGTTTTTTGAGCAGCTTGGCTGCTGTGGCTCTGATGAGCATGACGCTTGTTGGTTGTGAAAAGGAAAAGATCGACATCAATGGCTCTATTAATGGTAGTGAAGTTGTCATTCCTTCAACAAATGCAAAGGTTGTTGTTGCGTATACTGTACAGGATGCTGCAACTGGAAACGAAGTGGCTGGTGCAAAGATTTATGTAGATGGTGTTGCTATCGCAACAAACCCTGTTACATATGAAAATGCAACTTCTTTGGCAGAAAAGACTCTAACTGTCGTTGCAAGTGCAGATGGTTACTTCCCTGTAACACGTAAGGTTTATCTGCCTGCTGTTTCTGCTGGTCAGCATTTCTATGTACCTGTGGTTATCTCTATGAAGTCAGTTTCTTCTGAGGATGCAAACGAGGCTGTTGTTGCTGAAACCGATGATACAGATCCTGCAACTGCTACTACAGACAAATCTAACCCGACTTCTCAGGACTTCTCTTCACTCGCAAGTGCAACAGAAGATGTTACTGTTAACCTTGTTGTAGAAGATGTTCCTGCTGGTACTCGTTATGCTGATATCGATGCATTGAAGGCTAAGGTTCAGGCTTTGACCGCTGCTGATGCAGTAGCTACTACACGTGCAGAAGGCGATGTAGACGCTGATTTGATTACTGCTAAGGCTCTTCTCCTCAAGAACATCGAGGATCACTCAAATTGGTCTAACACAACAGATATCACAATCGAAAAGGTTACTATCCCTGCAGGTGCTACTTCTGTAAAGGTTGACTTGTTCCCAACTACAGTTCGTGGTAAAATGACAATCTCTGCATTGGTTAACAACAAGCTTTACTCTGTAGATGGTGAATACGAAGAAATTATCAACTATTATGCAGAAGTTGTTTCAACTATGGCAGATGGTCACTCTCATACACACAGCCACGGTCACGATCACGGTGGTTCTAACAATGCTGGTGGTGGTGAAGGTTCTGCTGAGTAAATTTCTTGTGTATTCTTATTGTAAACAATAAATTATAAAGTTAGAAACAAATGAAGTGCAAAATATTAGCATTGTCAGTTCTTTTGGCTGGTTCTTTTGTAGCCTCTATGGCTCAGACAACCATCCAGAAGGGTAGTGACAATATCTTCGTTGGTGTTGGCGTAGGTGCGATGTCTATTATCAATGACGGTGTCAATACTCCTACATTCAACATGAATATTTCTGTAGGTAAATACCTTACTCCATCTTGGGGTGTACGTGCTCAGATTGGTGGCGCATGGCAGACTCTTAGTAAGGTTCAATATACGAACTATACCGGAAGCAATAAGCTGTTTGGCGAAATTAACCTCGACGGTATGTTGAATGTGACCAATTTGATTGGTGGCTTCAATCCGAAGCGTGTGGTTGACTTCTCAATCTTTGCTGGTCCTACTATGAATGTAGCTTCTGCTGTTAGTGGTAGCATTGAATTAACAGGTTCTTCTAATATTAACGTAGGAACTGCAGGCAATGTATCTACTACAGGTGGTAACATTACAATTAAGGATTACAATTTCACAACTCATGGTGTAAAGGCTCGTGCTGGTGCAACTGTAGGTTTTGATCTTGGTTTCAACTGCAACAGAAAAGTTGCCATTAACTTGGAAGGCCGTTACGGTGTTACTCCGTCCATCTTTGGTCAGGCAAGCGACTGTCGCAAGGCTGAATCTACATTCCGCTTGACAGCAGGTGTTATCTATACCTTCGGTGGCAAGAAGTTTGACAAGTGTCCGGTTGTTGATACAGATGCTTTGAATGCAGAAATCAACAAGTATCGCAGTCAGCTGTCTAAGGCACAGTCTGATCTTGCAGACTGCAAGAATGCACTTGCTAACCAGAAGCCTGTTGTTAAGGAAGTGGTTAAGGAAATCAACGCGGAATCAGCATTCATCGTATTCTTCGATCTCGGTCGTGCACAGCTTAACGACTATGGTAAGGCTACTATCAAGGTTGCAGCTAAGGCTATCAAGGCTGGTGACAAGAAGTACAAAGTATCTGGTTTCTGCGACAAGGCTACAGGTACTCCTTCTTACAACCAGAAGTTGTCTGAAAAGCGTGCTCAGGTTGTTTACGATGCTTTGCTTGAAGCTGGTGTAAGCGCTGATAAGCTTGAAAAGGTTGCTAATGGTGGTACTGAAAATATGTTCGGTTCTAACAAGCTCAACCGTGCTGTAATTGTAGAATAATCTACACTGTTTATATGAACTTAGAGGGATGCCAATTGGTATCCCTCTTTTTTTTGTAGGTTTTTTATTGAAAACTCTGGCTAGTTTTACTTTACAAACAAGTTAAATAGTCCTACTCATTCAAAAGATTGGATATAAAATTGTAATTTTGCATCAGTTATGAGTAGAATACTTGCTATTGACTACGGAAGGAAACGTACTGGAATTGCTGTGACAGATTCTCTTCAGTTGATTGCCGGTGGACTTACTACGGTTTTGACGCACGAGCTTTTACCTTTTCTCTTGGATTATTGTAGGAAGGAGAATGTGTCACGAATCGTTGTTGGAAGGCCGAAACAGATGAATTATGAGGATTCGGAGAATATGCAGCGTATAAACCAGTTTATATCTACGCTTAATAAGAAGATGCCGGAGATGCCGGTTGTGCTTTACGACGAGCGTTTTACTTCTGTAATGGCTCATCGTACAATGTTGGAGGCGGGTTTGAAGAAGACAAAGCGCCAAGATAAAGCATTAGTTGATGAAATCAGTGCAACAATAATCCTACAGTCCTACATGGAATCGATTTCTTTTTCTGAACATTAATATTTTATAGTCAATGATACTTCCAATTTATGTATATGGTCAGCCCGTGTTGAGAAAGGTTGCCGAGGATATTACACCTGATTATCCAAATTTAAAAGAATTGATAGCAAACATGCACGAGACAATGGACCGTTCTGATGGTGTTGGATTGGCTGCTCCTCAAATAGGTCTTCCTATACGTGTGGTTGTTGTTAATTTAGACGTGTTGTCAGACGATATGCCGGAATATAAAGACTTCCGTCGTGTTTATATCAATGCACACATTTTAGAGGATCTTGGTGAGACTGTTTCTATGGAAGAGGGCTGTTTAAGCCTTCCAGGTATCCATGAATCGGTACGTCGTACGAATAAGATTCATGTTAGATATATGGATGAGAATTTTGTTGAGCATGATGAAATAGTTGAAGGATATTTGGCAAGAGTCATGCAGCATGAGTTTGATCATTTAGAGGGACAGATGTTTATTGATCATCTTTCACCGCTTCGTAAGCAAATGATAAAGGGCAAATTGAACGCAATGCTGAAGGGTAAGGTGCAGTGTTCATATAAGGTGAAAACAGTAAAATGAGGAAGTCTCTAATAGTTTTCTTTATTGCATTCTCATTTTCGTTGCATGCTCAGATAAATACAGAGCGTGTGATGATAATTGCCAGAAATGCGCTCTATTTTGAAGACTATGTACTTTCTATTCAGTATTTTAACCAGGTAATCAATGCGAAGCCTTATTTGTATGAACCTTATTTCTTTAGGGGTCTGGCTAAGGTGAATCTGGATGATTATCAGGGGGCTGAATCTGATTGTACCGAGGCGCTGAATCGTAATCCGTTTGTTGTTGGCGCTTATCAGATACGAGGAATTGCCCGTATCAGACAAAACAATTTTGATGGTGCAATAGAGGATTATCGTTCTGCGTTGAAGTATGATCCGGAAAACTTAACGCTATGGCATAATATGTCTTTGTGCCATATCAACAAAGAGGATTATGAGTCTGCCTTGAATGACCTTAATCGATTGTTGGAAATATCTCCTCGATACTCAAAGGCCTACTTAATGAGAGGGGATGTGCATTTAAAGCAAAAAGACACAATCAGCGCAATCTCAGATTTTGATTATGCGATAAAATTGGACAAGTATGATTCTGAGGGGTATTCTTCTAGAGGAATCGTAAGATTACAACAGTCAAAATATGCTGATGCGGAGAAAGATTTTGACCAGGCAATTCACTTGAGTGCTCGTAATGCCAATTTATATATAAACAGAGCCTTGGCAAGATATCATCAGAAAAATCTTCGTGGAGCAATGAGTGATTATGATTTGGCTTTGGACATAGACCCACATAATTTCTTGGGTCATTACAATCGAGGACTTCTCCGTTCACAGGTAGGTGATGACAATCGTGCCATTGAGGATTTTGACTACGTGCTGCAGGTTGAACCAGATAACATGATGGCCACTTTTAATCGTGGAGTTCTTCGATTTCAGACAGGAAATTATAAAGGAGCAATAGAGGACTATTCAAAGGTTCTTGATGAATATCCCAATTTCGAGATTGGCTATAAATATCGTTCTGATGCAAGGAAAAAAATAGGAGATAAGAAGGGAGCAGAACAGGATATCAATACGCTGACTCGTATGGAACTTGATCGCCTTAATCGGAGGCATTCAGGACTTGCGAATAACAAGAAGGTAGATGAAGAGGAACAGACGGACTCAATAGATTCAACTTCAGCTGCGGCTTCGGCAGAGAAGACGCGTAAGAAGTCTGATAAAAACATGAATAACTATCGTAAATTGGTTATTGCAGATGATTCTGACCCTACGACTTCATATAGCAACAGTTTCAGAGGTCGTGTTCAGAATAAGAACGTGGCTATAAAGTTGGAACCTATGTTTGCACTTAACTATTATGAGCGTTTATCTGAGGTCAAGAGGATGGTTCATTATCATAAATTTATAGATGATTTGAATTATTCCAAAAAGCTGCCCCGACCGTTACATATAACAAATATGGAGGCTCCGCTGACGGAGAATCAGGCAAAGTTCCATTTTGCACTGATAGATACACATTCTGCAAATCTGGAGGAGAAAAATGATAATGCGTTACTGCGTTTTGTTCGTGGCATGGATTTTTATCTGGTGCAGGATTTCTCCAGTGCGATAGATGATTTCACAAAGGCGATATTGGCGGATGAGTCCTTTTATCCTGCGTATTTTATGAGAGCGCTGGTACGTTGCAAGCAGTTGGAATATATTAAAGCCGAGGCTTCTGTGATAAATGACTCTGGGATTTCTTCTTCATTGATGGAAGGGAAGAAAACAGAACAGGCAAGTGTTGACTACGAAATAATTCGTGCTGATTTGGACGCTGTTATTAAAATCGCTCCGGATTTTGTCTATGCGTATTATAATCGAGGAAATCTTTTTGCCTCGTTGAATGATTATCGTTCTGCATTGGCTGATTATAGTAGGGCCTTAGAACTCAATCCTTCTTTTGGAGAAGCATATTATAACAGGGGCTTGACGCAAATATATTTGGGCAACAACAAACAGGGAGTTTCTGATTTAAGTAAGGCAGGAGAATTAGGTATAGTATCTTCATATAATATTTTGAAGCGATTTACGGATAGCAGGTAGAAATATTATAACACTTAGTGCTTGATTTAGAAAGAAATGACTACTTTTGCATCTTGAACAAAAAATATTTCAGAAAAAAAATAATTTAATATGATAAAAATAACATTTCCTGACGGCTCTATTCGTGAGTACAACGAGGGAGTGACTGGCTTGCAGATAGCGGAAAGCATCAGCCAGCGTCTGGCACAGGATGTATTGGCCTGTGGCGTTAATGGTGAAACCTATGACCTGTCTCGTCCAATAAATTCTGATGCGTCTATTGTACTATATAAGTGGGAAGACGAACAAGGCAAGCATGCTTTTTGGCATACAAGTGCCCATTTGCTTGCTGAGGCTTTGCAATTGCTTTACCCAGGTATTCAGTTTGGTATCGGACCGGCTATTGAAAATGGTTTCTATTACGATGTAGATCCGGGGGAGACGCCTATAAAAGAATCAGATCTTCCTGTCATTGAGAAGAAAATGGTGGAATTGGCTGCCTTGAAGGAGGAATTGATGCGCAAGGATATCTCTAAGGATAATGCACTGAAGCTTTTTGGTGAAAGAGGCGAAACATATAAGGTTGAATTGATATCAGAACTTGAGGATGGTCATATTACCACCTACACTCAAGGTGCTTTTACAGACTTGTGTCGTGGACCACACTTGATATCAACTGCTCCAATTAAGGCTATTAAGTTGACCTCTGTGGCTGGTGCTTATTGGCGTGGCAAGGAAGATCGCAAGATGATGACCCGTATTTATGGTATTACATTCCCAAAGAAGAAGATGCTTGATGAGTATCTTGTCCTTTTGGAAGAAGCTAAAAAGCGAGATCATCGTAAGATTGGTAAGGAGATGGATCTCTTTATGTTCTCAGATACAGTTGGTAAGGGTCTTCCCATGTGGTTGCCAAAGGGTACGGCACTCCGTCTTCGTCTGCAGGAATTTTTGCGTCGTATTCAAGCTCGCTACGACTATCAAGAAGTAATTACTCCGCCGATTGGCAATAAATTGCTTTATATTACAAGTGGACACTATGCCAAGTATGGAAAGGATTCATTCCAGCCTATCCAGACTCCGGAAGAGGGTGAAGAGTACTTCCTCAAGCCGATGAACTGTCCTCATCATTGTATGATATTTAAAAACTCTCCTCGTTCATACAAAGATCTCCCCTTGAGACTTGCTGAATTTGGTACAGTATGTCGTTATGAGCAGAGTGGAGAACTCCATGGCTTGACTCGTGTGAGAAGTTTTACACAGGACGATGCTCATATCTATTGTCGTCAGGACCAGGTAAAGGATGAGTTCTTGCGCGTAATGGATATTATCTCGATTGTATTCAAGAGCATGAACTTCCAGAATTTTGAAGCTCAGATTTCTCTTCGTGACAAGGTCAATCGCCAGAAGTATATTGGTTCTGATGAAAACTGGGAGCGTGCGGAACAGGCCATTATCGAGGCTTGTGAGGAAAAGGGACTTCCTGCAAAGATTGAATATGGTGAGGCTGCATTCTATGGCCCCAAACTTGACTTTATGGTAAAGGATGCTATCGGTCGCCGTTGGCAGTTAGGTACAATTCAGGTAGACTATAATCTTCCGGAACGATTCCAATTGGAATATACCGGTTCTGATAATCAGAAGCATCGACCGGTCATGATTCACCGTGCTCCGTTTGGCTCTATGGAACGTTTTGTTGCTGTACTTATTGAGCATACGGCCGGTAAATTCCCATTATGGTTAACTCCTGACCAGGTTGCGATTCTTCCAATCAGCGAGAAATTCAATGATTATGCCGAGCAAGTAAAGTCTGCCTTGAAGAAGTATGAAATACGTGCTTTGGTTGACGACCGCAATGAAAAGATTGGTCGTAAGATTCGCGATAACGAAATGAAGCGTATTCCGTATATGCTTGTTGTAGGCGAAAAGGAAGCGGAGAATGGCGAAGTTTCTGTACGTAAACAAGGTGGCGAAGCCGTCGGAACATTGAAAGTGGACGAATTTGCTCAAAAAATCAGTGAGGAAATTCGTAATATGATAAATAAATGGTAATTTTGCAGCCGCAATTTAGCGTAACTATAATTAAAAACAAAAATATTAAACAACATCTTTTCTCCTGAATGAAGAATGAGAATTTAAAAGGGCAGTATCGTATCAATGAGCAAATCCATGCAAAAGAGGTACGTATCGTAGGAGATAACATCGAGTCGTGCGTTTGTCCCTTAGCACAAGCCTTGCGTATAGCAGAGGAACATGAAGCTGACCTTGTTGAGATTTCTCCCAATGTGCAGCCCCCGGTTTGTCGTATTATAGATTACTCTAAATTCCTTTATCAGCTCAAGAAGCGTCAGAAAGAGCAGAAGGCTAAGCAGGTCAAGGTGAATGTTAAGGAAATCCGATTCGGACCTCAGACAGACGACCATGATTACAATTTCAAGTTGAAACATGCTCAGGGTTTCTTGCAGGATGGTGATAAAGTGAAGGCTTATGTTTTTTTCAAGGGACGTTCAATCCTTTTCAAGGAACAAGGCGAGGTGTTGCTACTTCGTTTTGCAAACGACCTGGAAGAAATTGCAAAAGTTGACCAGATGCCATTGCTTGAGGGAAAGCGTATGACCATCCAGCTCTCTCCTAAGAAAGGTGTGTCAAAAAAGTCAGCAACCGTAAAAGAGACTCCAAAGAGCAGTGAGCCTGCTGAATAAGAAGATTTAGTGAGTAACGCTTCTATAGTGCGTTGCCACGATTATATTAACATTTAAAACTATTAAAATCATGCCAAAGACAAAGACTAACTCCGGCGCTAAAAAGAGATTTGTACTCACCGGATCTGGTAAAATCAAGAGACAGCATGCTTTCCACAGTCACATTCTTACAAAGAAGACTAAGAAGCAGAAAAGAAATCTCTGTTACAGTACACTTGTAGATACTACTAACGTAGCTCAAGTTAAACAGCTCCTTGCGCTTAAGTAAATATTTGCGCTATAAGTAACAAATTTATTAACCGAATGCTTTAGCATCAAAGACTGTCGGAAGACGGCGCTAACATTCAAAAAACAAATTAAACTATGCCAAGATCAGTAAATCACGTTGCTTCACGTGCTAAAAGAAAGAAAATCCTTAAGTTAACCCGTGGTTATTTCGGTGCTCGCAAGAATGTTTGGACTGTTGCGAAGAATACCTGGGAAAAAGGTTTAACATATGCATACCGTGACCGTAAGAATAAGAAACGTAACTTCCGTGCGCTTTGGATACAGCGTATCAATGCAGCTGCACGTCTCGAGGGTATGTCTTACTCTAAGTTGATGGGTGCTCTTCACAAGGCTGGTATTGAAATCAACCGCAAGGTTCTTGCTGACCTTGCAGTAAACAATCCAGAGGCATTCACAGCTATCGTCAAGAAGGTAAAGTAAATGTTGATGATTGTGCTTGCATTTTAGGTGCAAGTCAAGATATAAGTGCCGATTGCGTTGGCTATAAGCGTAGTCGGCACGTTTTCTAAAGAAGGAGGAGCAAGTGTTACTTGTATGCTGAATTCTGCTTATAGCCGTACTGATGCGATCGGGAAACTCTACAATTAATTAGAAAACCGAGACAAAGCTTCGATTCTCAATGGCGGGCCACGCCTTTTATGAGGTAACCTTGAGTCGGTGGATTACAAAGAGAACGAGCACTCAAATCCTGTCTTTCGGAGTTTCAGCCATCCAAATCAGTACGGTTTTTTTTGCCCCAATGTGGTGGCTTTTAACCCCAATCTGTCAATAGACCACAGATAGACTCTCTTGTCGCTGGAGTCAACCGTTTTCTGATCCATTTCCTCCTCTCTCTATGCCATCTTGCTTCCTGCTTCATCTCGAAAGAGCGTTGAACCTTCGATGAGGTGGTTGCAACCTGATACAGATATAGTTAGAACTGGACCAGAATTCCTATTGACCGATTTTGATTAAGGTTTTATCGTCCTGCAATTCGGTTTACAGGTCGAGGGTTACACTTGATCCTGCCCATTCAGCTTGGGGCAGTTTGATGGTGATGGGTCTGTCGTTGATGCTAAGGTGTAGTTTTAGCAGACTTCGGCCGGGGTCAGCTACGCTGATGGAGATTGCTTTCCCGTTTTTGTGTTTGACCATGATGAGTGCCTGTGTATCTGACGTCAGGCGGATCTTGTCCGTGATGTCGATGGAGCCTCCGGCATAGAACACGGCATATGCGATGCCAGCGGATGGGTTGTTCACGGCTTGAAGCTTGGGTGTGTTGGCTAATACTATTGTACTGGCATTTGCGGCCTCTTGCTTCAGGTGGTCAATGGAGGTGTTGGGCAGGACTGTATATGCGTATGTGGTATTGTTGATTTGTCCGCCGTGGTCGAACCATAACGTAAATTCATCCTCTTTTGTCTTATCCCATTTGCGGGCTTTTACTTGACGGTTTACGCGAGTCCATGAGCCATCAAGTGTTTCGTTTTGCAGTCCGATGTTTGCTTTGTTTGACAGGATGATGTATCCGACGTTGTTGTGGTGAACCCATTTGAGATGGTTCAGCATACGGTTTCCTTTATCCAGAACTTTTGTTTCATTGTTTGTGTTCCCAACGGTCACGTCTCCGTATAGAAAGCATTGATTGATGGTGGTGCATACGTGTGCTTTGGACGAGTTTGATATCCCCGCTCCGAGGCAGACGTACTGGTCGTCAAAGAAGAATCAGGCTTTTCTGGCTTTGACCAGGTCGATAGGGCTGATAAAGTCGAATGCTACAGCTCCGTACATGCCGTCTGTAACGCCTCCTACAAAGTCTGTCATTCCCCAATGTTGGATGTTGTTTTCGTCGGGCATCGTGTCTGCTTGTTGTATGGTTGCACCGGGAACCTTTCTGAAGTCGAATGTTGAGTAGATGTCGTTATACTCATTCCCTGTGATGGTGAGATAGTTGGCTCCGTCTGCCCGATAGTGGTTCGTCAGTCCTTCTCCGTTGTAGGGCTTTTCCATGTTCGCGTTTCGGGTGGAGAACATGCGGACGGATGTGTACCATGTGGGGCGTTGAAAGACGAAGTGTTCGGTGTTCCAGAAGAACTTGGCAAATGGGGCGATGTATGAATCCTCCCCTTTGCGGATGGCTATGATTCGGGTCAGTTCGTCCTTGCGGTAGTCTGTAATCTTTAGGAGTGATTCGGGGATGTAGTTGCCGGCAAGTTCGGCTCTGTGGCCGTTTGGGCGGGCAATGTCTCTGTTTTTCACGCCTGGGTCTATTTGTCTGCCGAATGCCATTTGTTTGCACATGCCGTCAAGGTAGTAGTCCACAAGTTGATGAATGGCTTTATCTGAGAATCTGTATTGCGTGTCTGCAACCTTGACCGCCCAGTCTGTAAAGGCGGTTGCAAATCCGGCACCGTAGGTGGAGGTGTTGTTCACCTGGTCTGGTCGGTGGTGGAAACTGAAATCCGGTTCCATTCCGTGTCCTCCGGAAAAGTAAGTCGGTCTGAGTTTCTTTTCGTAGGCTTCTTTGTTATAAAAGGCAAGCTCGCCTTCGATGATTTTCATGATGTCGATGACTAGCTGTTCGTCTCGCCTGAATAGGGCGCTTTGTGCATAGAGTGAGATTACTCTGACACGGTCTCCGCTCGGGCGTGCTCCTGGTGCGTCCATGTTGGCTCTTCCGGCAATCCTGAGCATGGCTTCTTGTTGTTGTTTGGTCAGTTCTTTGTCCAGGACGAAGAGCATATTAATCATTTGCGACGGAGTGCTGAGTTGGTTGGAGTGCCAGTTTTCTCCTTGAAAGTCGTGTTCAAGCCAGAATCCCAGTGCGAGGTCGATCTTCTTCTTGAGTTGTCTGTTGCCTTTAAGCGGGGATTTCGGTTGCTTGTATGCGCGGACCATTTCCATGAGGTGACTCAGGTGCTGGGAGTGTTGAAAGGCAATGCGTGAGGTGTCTATGTAGTCGATGTCGGGCCACGAACCGTCCTCTTTGAGTGACTTCATCCTTTCTTTCACGTGTTCGGGGTTGACGCGTCCTTGTAGTGCGGCTTGCGCAAAGCGTGCGCGGAGCAACTCGATGTCTTTGTTTATTGCCTGAGCGGTAAAGGTCAGCGTGACTAATAATAGTAGGGTAGAGACAAACTTTTTCATGTACTTTGACAATATAAGGTTAAACATTAGTGTGGCGCAATGTGTGCGTGTTTTTGTTATGTGACGCAAAAATAGTAATTTTGTGCTATTCAACATTAAAAATAACAGATACTTATGAGGAACATGGCCAGATTTCTTTCTTTTTTACTCCTTTCTTTGTTCAGTTTGTCTGTCTTTGCCAATGGTTGGATTCGTATCAATCAGTTGGGCTACCTGCCTCAGTCGGTCAAGGTGGCTGTCTTGATGAACGAAGAGGATGTCAGGCTCACAGATTATCGGATTGTCAATTATTTTACCGGAGAGACCGTGCGTACTTATACGTCGCCTCGGGCAATGGGCCCTATGGGAAGCATGAAGGAGACGGTTCGCCTTGACTTCAGCGACCTCCGGGAACCGGGAGTGTATTACATCGAGGCTGCCGGTGTCAGGTCTCCCCACTTCCCAGTTAACGCTCATGTGTATGACGGTACGGCCGACTTTCTTCTGAATTACATGCGCCAGCAGCGTTGCGGATACAATCCTTTCGTTCAGGACAGTTGCCACACGCACGATGCTTACATCGTCTATCATCCCACCAAGACCGGTCAGCATCTCGATGTGCGGGGCGGTTGGCACGATGCGGCCGATTATTTGCAGTACACGACGACGTCAGCCAATGCCATCTATCAGATGATGTTTGCTTACGACCGGAATCCGTCCTCCTTTGCCGATGTATATGATGCCAACGGCCATAAGGGCTCGAATGGTATTCCTGACATTGTCGACGAGATTAAGTGGGGCATGGACTGGTTGAACAGGATGAATCCTGTTCCCGGTGAACTGTATAACCAGCTTGCCGATGACCGTGACCATCGTATGATGTGCGTTCCACAAAAAGACAAGGTAGATTATGGCTACGGACCTGGCATGGGCCGTCCTGTATATTTCTGTACGGGCGAGCCGCAGCAGAGAGGCAAGTACATGAATGCTACGACCGGAGTGGCAAGCACCGCCGGCAAGTTCGCTTCTTGCTTTGCCTTGGGTCAGCGTGTCTTGGCTCCGTTTTATCCGGACCTGGCGCGCGAAATCGGTGCAAAGGCCGAGGCTGCCTATAATGAAGGCATCAAGAAGCCGGGCGTGTGCCAGACGGCTTCGGTCGTTTCTCCTTATATATATGAAGAGTTCAACTGGGCGGACGACATGGAGCTGGGGGCTATGGAACTTTATCACGCCACCGGTCGCTCAACCTTCCTCGAACAGGCTCTGGCGTATGGCCGTCTTGAACCTGTAACGCCATGGATGGGGGCTGACAGTGCCCGTCATTATCAGTGGTATCCGTTTATGAATATGGGGCATTATCACTTGGCCCACGATGGAAATCCGCGTGTGCGCAGTGAGTTTCTTCGCAATATGCGTTCGGGCATACGACGTGTTTACGAACGCGGCCAGGACCATCCGTTTCTGAATGGAATTCCCTTTATCTGGTGTTCGAACAATCTTACAGTGGCCATGCTGACCCAGTGTCGCTTGTACGCCGAATTGAGCGGTGACGACACCTTTGCCGAGATGGAAGCCTCGTTGCGCGACTGGCTCTTCGGCTGTAATCCTTGGGGAACATCCATGATTGTAGAGCTGCCCTTGTCGGGCGATTATCCCGTCCAGTCTCATACGGCCATGTTGCTTGACAAGGTGGGCAACACCCCCGGCGGATTGGTTGACGGTCCGGTTTACCGTTCCATTTTTGAGGGTTTGATAGGAGTCAGTCTGGCCGGACTCCCGGGGCAGCCCGGCGATGACTACCGGCGTTTCCAGCCTCAGGAGATGGTCTATCACGATGCTATCGGCGACTATTCCACCAACGAGTGCACCATGGACGGAACGGCGTCTCTGACTTATTACCTCTCGGCCATGCAGCAGGAGGGCCTCCGACAGTCTTTGACGGAGCCGGTCGGTCATGCCCAATATGTGCATGGGGGTATTGTTCGTACCGACCCGGCACATAAGACCATCTCACTGCTCTTCACGGCAGCCGACAAGGCTGACGGAGCCGATGCCATCCTTCGCGTTCTGCAGAAACATGGCATCAAGGGCAGTTTCTTCTTTACCGGAGAGTTCTTCGAGCGTTTCCCCGATGTCGTGAGTCGTTTGCTGAACGCGGGGCATTATGTCGGCAGCCACAGCTACGGTCATCTGCTTTATGCGCCTTGGGAGAAGCGGGATTCACTGCTGGTCACCCGTCAGCAGTTTGACGAGGACATGCTGCGAAGCTATGCTGTTATGCAGAAGGCCGGCATTTCCCCTGCTGATGCACCGCTTTTCATCCCTCCTTACGAGTATTACAATGCCCATATCTCTGCTTGGGCTCGTCAGTTGGGCATACAGCTGATAAATTTCACCCCCGGCACCTTGAGTAATGCCGACTATACTACGCCCGACATGGGAAAGAGTTATCGCAGCAGTGCCGAAATCTATGCCCGCATCCTGAAGGTCGAGCGCGAAGAGGGATTGAACGGTTTCCTCTTGCTTTTCCACCTGGGCACGGATGCACGTCGCACGGACAAGTATTACGACCATTACCTGGATAAGACCATCCGGACTCTCTTGAAGAAGGGCTACCGCTTCACTACTGTTCGTGAGGCTACCGGTCTGTAAGTTTTCTGTTCTTCCGCCATTATTAACCTTAAACATAAACCTTTTAAAAAAGAATTATGAGAAGATTTCTTGCAGTCTTACTGTCTCTTGCCATGGGAGCGGGCCTTTGGGCTAACCCAAAAGAATGGCACGACAACAAGTTTTCCATGTTCATCCATTTTGGCCTGTACTCTGAGTTGGGAGGTGTCTGGCAAGGCCGTCAGATTACCTATGGCTACAGTGAGCAGATTCAGTCGCATGCCGGCATTTATTCAGACCTTTACGAGGAGGTTGCCGACCGTTTCAATCCCACTCGTTTCAATGCAGACGAGATAGTGGCGTTGGCCAAAGAGGCGGGTATGCGCTCCATCGTCATCACTTCCAAGCACCACGATGGTTTCTGTCTGTTCAAGACAGCGACGACCGACTTCAACGTGGTCGACGCCACGCCTTTCCGTCGCGACATCATCGGAGAGCTTTCCGAGGCCTGCCGGCGTGGTGGCATCGCTTTTGGTCTTTATTACTCCATCGTCGACTGGCACATGCCCGAGGCGGCTCCGATAACCAATCATAATGCGACATTCGTCACCGAGCCTCATCACCGTTTTAACCTCGCTCAGGTCAAGGAACTTGTTACCAACTACGGACCGATTTCCGAACTCTGGTTCGACATGGGTTCCAATACCCCGCAGCAGAGCAAGGAACTCTACGACCTTGTTCACCGCTATCAGCCGGATTGCATGGTGAGCGGCCGTTTGGGGAACGGCTATTATGACTTCGCAGTGATGGGCGACAATTACTATCCTGACGAGTCCATCCAGACCGAGTGGCAGTCGTGTGCCTCTATGTTTGACGAGACATGGGGTTACCGTTCCTGGCAGCAGCGTGGTGACGTGCATGAGAAGGCTGTCGAGAAGTTGAAGAGTCTCATTCGGGTGGTGTCTAACGGCGGAAACTTCCTGTTGAACATCGGTCCGATGGGTACGGGCGAGGTCGTTCCTTTTGAGAGGGAGGTCTTGCAGGAAATCGGTCGTTGGACGCATAAGCATGCCGATGCCTTGTATGGCGTAGAGGCGTCTCCGTTCTATCAGGTCTTTACCTGGGGGAACGTCACCCGCAAGGGCAACCGGCTCTACCTGATTCTGACCGGCAAGAAGCCGGAGCTCAACCGCATCCTGCTTCCCTTAAAGGGCTATACGGTCAAGCACACGGACGGACCGGTTTCGGCTGTCAAGCGCCAGTCGGACGGACTTCTGCTGACCTTGACCGACGAGGCTTACAGCGGCGAGGTGGAGGTGGTTGAACTGACCATGGACAAACCCGTGCAGCCGCAGCTGCATGTCTTGAATGGACGCACTCCGACTTATAGCTATGACAACTGGGATTACTATACGAACTATCGCAGCACGATAAGCTACAGCTGGAAGGTGAAGAGATCCAACTTCTTGCTGACCTATACTGCCCAGGAGGCAGGAACAGACATTGACTTCCGGACGGGCGATACGTCTACGTCGGTTCGTCTGGCCGATGGGCAGGCCTTTCCGCTTGAGGGAACCGACCGCCTGGTCTGGGGAAAGCGTTACTTCTGCGGACCGGCTCACGGTGGATTTGATGCACCGCTCACGTTGCAATGCGACAGTACACGTGCGCCTCGCCGCAATCTTCAGTGGGCTTTGACCGATCGTGATGAGCAGACAATCGACTCCCGTCCTTTCAAGTCCTACTATCTCATGCAGGAGGTCTATGCGCCATGCGAACAGGATGTGCTTGTCGACATCGCTTCCGGCAATGGAGTCGGCGTGTATCTGAACGGTACCTTGCTCATGAAGCACCTCAACAGCTACCGTTGCCTGCATCGCGACGAGCAGGTGCTGCTTCATCTGCGCCCGGGGCGGAATCAGATTGTGCTTCATGTCTACAACCGTTTCGAGAAAACGACGTGCTACAAGTTGCGGCCGTCTGCTCAGCAGGTGGTGTATCGCCAGCGTGTCACGCTGCCTGTTGCCAAGGGAACTCATCCGGTCGTCACCGTCCGTCGTCGGGGACTTGCCACGCCTCATGCCGATACCGAGCTGCACAACCTGCGGTTGACAGCCTTCTAAACCAATCACAGATAGGGTCTTAACTAAAATCGGTCAATAGAACGCTGATAAGTTCTATTGACCGATTTTGCTTCTAATCGTTTGCTTGGGTCATTCTATGATGTCATCAAGCAAGAAAGGTTCAAACTCAAACACGGCCGGCTTTTCCCATCCTAAGTCGTCTGCGTACTCTTTCCAGTCGCTGAAGAGGTCGTCTGTCCAGTCCACGAGAAACGCGTCGTCGCCACTCATCTCGGTTTTAGTCCGTTCTCCATTCATCACGATTGCACCTGTTTCCTTGTCACGCAAAACGAACTTCTTGCCTCCCATTTCAAATTCGATGGTATAATTCTCGTAGTCCTTTGATCCTATCAGTGTATTTTCTTCTACTATTAAGGCTGTATGCAAATGACAGCTGTTGTCGTCATAGATAGCAAAGTTTATATAAAAGCCATAGTAGGGGGCGGAAGATAGTGTCTTTGTGCTACGTATCTTTGTACTGTACTCTGAAACATAAGCAGGGCCATCGTCCTCGCAAGAGGTGAAAAAGAAAGGGGTCAGCAAGCATGCGAGTGATGTCAGTAGTAATGGCCAGAGTCGGAACAGCTTCCGGCCGCGTTTAGTGTTACACGGTTTTCGCATCATACGATTGTTTTTTTATTAACGTGATTGTTGGTGTTTACTGGTTGCGAATATATAAAGAAATCTGATTCTGTTTTTAGGGGGGTGAAAAAATGTGAAAAAGCGAAATAAAGAACAGAAAAAGCGAAGTTATAGGACAATAAAAGGACAGAAATCAAGTGGTTAGCCTCCTTGCGCAACAGAAATTTCCTCGCTTTGCCTTCAATGTCCGTTTTGCGCAACGCCCGAGGCTTTGTCTGAGAGTGCTTTTCCGGCAGACTATAGCGTGGCGGTAGTGTCGGTCAAGGGAAAGCCGCTATGCGAAGTCATCATCAGATGTATAACGGACGATTTCCCGCCATGCGAAACTGCTCTCCATGAAGGTTTCGCTGATTTTCCACCGTGCCAAACAGTTCTCTACCGGGGTCTTGCCTTTTTTCCGCCATGCGAAATCATCATCGGGTGGGTAACGGACGATTTCCCGCTATGCCAAACAGTTCTCTGCCGGGGTCTTACCTTTTTTCCACCGTGCGAAACCTTCATCGGGTGGGTAATGAAGGAATTTCCTTGTCGCAAAGTCGTTCGTGATGATTACGAAGTTCATTGTCTTCCGGCAATTCGGCTCGAAACAGTTACGGATGCCTTTTTAATTGTCGCAATCGGCTTGGAAATCTTGACGGATGAAATTGCGACTTTAACAAAACAATTCGTAAAGTTGACGGATGAGATTGCGACTTTGCAAAGTTCTCTGTAAAGATAATAGACGAGATTGCGACGCTGACAATCCTTTCCGTAAGGTTTACAGAGCGTTTTATAGCTAATCTTTGCTCTCTGAAAAGTTGACAAAAGAAATTGCGAGTTTGATACACCTTTCCGGAAGAGTTACCGGAGGATTTTTCTTTTAGCAAGACCGGAGAAGGGCGTATTCCGGGAAATTTGCGCCAGGGAGAAGGATTTGCGTGCCGAAGTTTCGTCTGTTTGCCGGGAAATGATTATGTTTGCACTTGGGAGATGACCCATGTAACGTAAGTAATTAAGTAGATTATGAGACAGA
>JAQXZK010000095.1 GCA_029227175.1 Bacteroidales bacterium
GGGGTTGCGTGGCAGGGATTTTCTGTCGGGTAACCGTTGTGGAAGAAGAATATTCGTCGGATTTTATATTCAGTAATTTCATAGATGACAAATCAGATAAAAGTAAATTCGCTCAAGGCGTGGGCTTTGGGCATCCGGCCGACCAGTCTGGCCGGTGCATTGATGACGGTCGTGGTCGGTGCCTCGCTTGCCCATAACGTGCGTGAAGACTTGTTCTCGTGGCCGGTAACCGTGCTGTGCGGAGTCTTTGCCTGCCTGATGCAGGTGGGTGCCAATCTCATTAATGACGTGGTGGACCTGAAGCGTGGCAATGACCGGCCTGACCCCCAGCGCATGGATCGCATCTATGCCAATGGTCTGCTGACGCTTCGTGCCATGTGGACGGGTGTGGGGGTAGCCTTGTCGCTGGGCGCACTGGTTGGCCTCTCTATATTAATGTTAGTGCGAGAGAATCTGCCGTGGGGCGGCTACGAGCTCTTACTACTTGGTGCGGTAGTGATAGCCTTTACCTTCCTTTATTCGACCACCTTTGCCTATCATGGATTGGGTGACTTGGCGGTGTTGCTTTGTTTCGGGATAATACCCGTCTGCGGCACCTACTATGTGCTGACCTATTCTTTGTCCTGGTCGGCTCTGTGGGCCTCTATCATTGCCGGTTCGTCCATTGACACCCTGTTGATTATCAATAACTACCGTGACCGCGATGAAGACCCTTTGTCTCATAAGATAACGTCGGTTGTCCTCTTCGGCGAGACATTCGGGCGCTATCTCTATCTGTTTGCCGGTCTGCTCTGCATCCTGATGGTGGTGTTGCTCTATCTGAACCATCACATATCGGTCTGGGGCTTGATGTACGCAACCATTCCGTATGCCGTGCTGCACATCGGTAGCTGGATGAAGATTCAGCACTTCCGCATGGAGTCGGCTTACCAGACGGTCTACTTGGAAAGCCCTCGTAACTTCATGCTGCTGGGCATACTGGTCGGCATCTCGCTCTGGTAACCATAGGCATTCCACTTCTAAAATTCCGAACTGCCATGAAGCGCCTGGTTTTCTTCCTATTCCTGTCGTTGCTGTGCCTGCGCAGTGTGGTGGCGCAGGAAAACGGTAGTCTGTCTGGAGTCCGTCAAGAGCTTCCCATGCCTCGGCTTTCGGTTGCCGACTCTCTCTGTTCGCCGCTTCTCTCCTCGGTTGTAAGGACACCGGGCTTGTCCATCGTAACCATGCCTTATCAGTTCAGCGGTAGCCTAAGTCCGCAATATATCATCAACTGGAATCGTCTGGGCGTGGTGGGTGACCAGCGTTTCGAGAACTATCCCAACCTGATGGCGGTCCGGTCGGCTATGTTGGGAGTCAGTCGGCAGAACGAGCGTCTGGCTATCTCGGTGTATGCCGAGGCAAACAAATACCTGGTCCCTTTGAACGTGACGAACCAGTTTGGCGTGGGCGGCTCGATGATCTATCGCCTGAACGACCATGTCAGCATGACGCTCTTCGGTATGTACTACACGTCAAACCCCTACTTCTCCATGGCCGCCATGCCGTTTACCAAGACCTCCAGGTATGGAGGCTACTTCACCTTCAAGGGTGAGAAGGCGGGCATAGACCTGGGTGCGGAACGTTATTACGATGCGTTTGCGCATAGGTGGGTGACGACTCCCATCGTCACGCCTTCGTTCAGGCTTTCTCACAAAGTCAATATACAACTTCCGCTTGGTGAACTGCTGCTTGAGGGCTTGCAACGTCTTATCATCAGTACCCGTCAGCCCAGTCCCACGATAATGCCTCACATAGAACGCTAAACTCTCATGCTATCGGTCCTGATACCTGTCTACAACGCCTATGTCGACGAGCTGACGGTTCGTCTGGTTGCGATGTGCCGACGTGCCGGTGTGCCTTTCGAAATACTGCTGGGCGATGACGCCTCCGAGTCCCGCTATGCCGTGGCGATGGATGACCTTTGCTCCCGCTATGCCGAGTGCCGCGTGTTGAGGCTGGCAACCAATCGCGGTCCCGCTTTTCTGCGCAATCGTCTGGCCGAGGCGAGCCGTTACCCCTATCTGCTCTTCCTGGATGCCGACGTGCTGCCCGCGGCAGACACCTTCGTGGATGATTACTTAGCCGTGTGTGGCCGGGCCGACGTAGTGTGTGGCGGCTTCTGCTATGAAGAGCAGCATGACGGACTGCGTCACAAGTATGGCCGGGAGATAGAGTCCCAGCGTGCTGACGTGCGCCGTCGACAACCTTATCAACACTTTTGTAGCATGAACTTCCTCATTGCTCGGAAAGCGATGACTCGCGTGGCCTTCGACGAGTCCTACTGCGTGGGGTATGAAGATTGCGACTTCGGCCGTCGTTTGGCTGGGCAGGGGCTCTCGGTCTGGCACATAGAGAACGCGGTCATCCACTGCGTGACGGAATCGACTGAGGCTTATCTGGCCAAGATTCGCCGGGCCATCGACAGCCTGCGGCCTCACGAGGCGGAACTTGCGGACTACGTGCGTCTGGTGAGGTGGCACAATACGGTCAGGCGGATGAGGCTTGAAGGCTTCATGGCATGGCTCTACGGCATCTTGGGCAGTCGTATTGAAAGGCGACTGATGCAAAAAAATCCTTCGCTGATGCTTTTTGCATTTTATAAATTGCTCTATATTTGCGCATCCTAAAAAACATATCTCTTTACCAAAGAAAAAAATGTATGATAAGTTTTGTCGATTTCTGTGATTTTGTCGGCACGTTTGCCTTTGCTATCAGTGGCATCCGTCTGGCTTCGGCCAAGCGATTTGACTTGTTCGGTGCTTATGTGGTGGGTTTCGTAACGGCTATCGGTGGCGGTACGCTCCGCGACCTGTTGTTACAGACCACTCCGGGATGGATGGTCAATCCGTTTTATGTCATCTGTACGGCCTTTGCCTTGTTGTGTGTGATGGTGTTCAGCAAGTACCTGGTCCATCTGCACAATACCTTCTTCATTTTCGACACCATTGGTCTTGCCCTCTTCACGGTGGTAGGTGTGGGAAAGTCCCTGGACATGGGTTACAGCTATTACGTCGCCATTATCATGGGGTCCATGACGGGTGCGGCCGGTGGTGTGATTCGCGATGTGCTCATCAATGAGATACCGCTCATCTTCCGTAAGGAGATTTATGCCATGGCTTGTGTCGTGGGAGGTTTCTTCTACTGGCTATCCGATGTGTTCGGCCTCGACTCCTATGCCTGCCAGATTATCGGCGGTCTCTCGGTCTTCATTACGCGCGTTGTGGCAGTCATCTACAAAATCGGTCTGCCTCGACTGCATGGAGATGCCGAGGTGGAGCGTGACTTGGAAAAGATGGGAGAGATGTAACTGTTCTTTGGTGGATTCAGTCCTGCTTCCAGCTCTTGTAGGGCGTCCGGCGCAGGAACGAGTTGTAGTAGCGGGTGTCTCCGGTCACTTCTTCTCCGATGAAGGCCGGTTTGAGGTAGGGCTCGTTGGGTGAGGTCAGTTCCACTTCGGCCATCAGCAGTCCTTCGTTCTCGCCGAAGAACTCATCTACCTCGAATGTGTGCTTGCCGCTCTTGACCAGCCAGCGTGTCTTGTCTATGATGCCCGGTTCGCAGAGTCGCATGAGCTCTTCCGCCTCTTCGAGCGGAATCTCCTTTTCCCATTCGTAACGGCTTGTTCCCTCACTGTCGGAAGGTCCTTTGATGGTGAGGTAGCCTTGATTGTCGCGAATGCGAACGCGCACAGTCCTACCGCGTGCGCTACTGATGTAGCCTTGTACGATGTGACTGTGCGCGTATGAATCTTGCTTGAAGCTTGTGTCCTTTACCAGGAACTTGCGCTCGATTTCCAATGACATGTGTTGTGTGTTGTCAGCTCACGAGTGAGAAATACGTGCAAAGACCTAAGATGATGACGACAGCAGCAATGCTGATGCCAATCATGACTTTCTTGGCTTGTGCTTCCTCGCGGGCTGTAGGCTTGGCATTTTTTTTCTTCTTTCCCATAGTTATTGATGTTTTAGGTTTTTCGGTATGGCAAAGTAAAAGATATTTCTTTGGTTTACCAAATAACAAGGGGCGATTATTCGCCGTCACCGGCAAATTCCATCAGGTATGCCTTTACGAATCCGTCAATCTTGCCGTCCATCACACCGTTGACGTCAGAGGTCTGGTAGTTGGTGCGGTGGTCCTTGACACGACGGTCGTCAAAGACGTAGCTGCGTATCTGCGAGCCCCATTCACTCTTCTTCTTGCCGGCTTCCACCTTGGCTTGTTCGGCCATGCGGTGCTTCATCTCCTTGTCGTAGAGCATGGAGCGGAGCAGGCGTAAGGCGTTCTCGCGGTTCTTGGGTTGGTCGCGGGTTTCCGTGTTTTCGATGAGAATCTCTTCCTCTTCGCCAGTGTACGGGTCTTTGTACTGGTAGCGCAGGCGGACACCCGATTCTACCTTGTTCACGTTCTGACCACCGGCACCGCCACTTCGGAAGGTATCCCAACTCATGCGTGCGGGTTCAATCACCACCTCTATACTGTCGTCAACCAGCGGGGTCGCAAAGACGGAGGCAAATGAGGTCATGCGCTTGCCCTGCGCATTGTAGGGCGATACGCGTACCAGGCGATGCACACCGTTCTCGCCTTTCAGGTAACCATAGGCATAGCTGCCGCTGATTTCGATGGTACATGTCTTGATGCCGGCTTCATCTCCTTCCTGCAGGTTGGCAATAGTGGCTTTATATCCGTGGGTTTCGGCATATCGCAGGTACATGCGCATCAGCATGCTCGCCCAGTCCTGACTTTCGGTGCCACCGGCACCACTGTTTATCTTCAGCACGCAGTCCATCTGGTCGGCTTCGTCGCGGAGCATATTCTTCAGCTCCAAGGCCTCGATGGCTGCTGCTGCTTTGCTGTAGGCTTCGTCCACCTCTGCCTCCGTGACGAGTTCGTCCTTGTAGAAGTCGAATGCCAGCTGCACCTCGTCAGCCAGGGTTTTCACCTCCTGATAGCCTTCAATCCAGGCCTGGAGTCCCTTTACTTTTTTCATCTGCGCCTCGGCTGCCTTCTGGTTATCCCAGAATCCTGGTGCCTGTGTGCGCAACTGTTCTTCCTCGACCTGAATCTTCTTGGAGTCGATGTCCAGGTAACGGTGCAGTGCTTCTGTGCGTTCTGTAATGTCTTTGAGTTGGTCTGATGTTATCATATCTGTAAGAATATCATTGAAAAACGTCGGCAAAGTTACGAAAAATATTCCCATTATTTGCCGAAGTCAAGCACGAAGGTAACGTGGTACCCGCTCTCGGCTTTGTCGGCCAGTGACATGGAACCGCCTTGCATGGTGATGATTTGTCGAGACAGTGCCAGGCCGATTCCTGTTCCGGTGGGTTTCGTGGTGAAGAAAGGGATGAAGATGTCCCGGCGCACTTCGGCCGGGATGGGATTCCCGTCATTGCTGATGTGGAGGAGGCCTTCTGTCCAGCGGAACTCAACGACTTTAGCTTTTGCCTCAATGGCGTTCTTGATGATGTTCACCAGCACCTGGCGCAGGAGTGTCTTGTCGGTGTTGACTGTCACGTCCGGCAGAATGAGAGTCTTCCACTGGAGGGAGGGGTAGAACTCCCGGATGCCCGACACGAAGTCGTTCAGGAGTAGCAGGTCCTTGATCGGTTCCTGGAGTTGCGTGAGTTTGCGGTAACTGTCGACGAAGGTCACTAAGTTGTGGCTTGCCTCGTTGATGGCCTGAATACCTTTCTCCAACGGCGTTCCCCGAACCAGTGAGTGCTCGAGGTAGGCCTGGCTAATGCTTTGAATGGGTGTGCTTACGTTCATGATTTCGTGGGTGAGAACGCGCGTGAGTTTCTGCCAGGACTCCACTTCGTTCGCGGCCACTAACTTGTTGATGTCTTGACCGAGGTCGTTTAGTGCTTCCTGTAATGCCTGCTCGCCGAAGAAGAGTCCTTTGACCGGTAGCCGAAAGGTGAAGTCATGGTTTCTGATGGCCTCGCGCATGAGGTGGGCCCTGAGTTTCAGTTTGCGCTGATGGCGGTAGAAGAGTATGACACCGCCGACCATAATGAGTGCAGCCGGAAGTATGAGAGCGGTAATCATTTGCCTAATTTCTTGTAGAGTCGCTGGCGTGAGATTTCGAGCAGTTCGGCCGCCCGACTGATGTTACCGTGGCACTTGTCAACCACCTTGCGCACGTGTTCCTCTTCCATCTTCTCTAAGGGTACGACTTCCGTGTTGGCATCGATTGCATCTTTCAGCACGCGGATGAGTTCGCGGTTGTCCCAGGGTTTGGTCACGAAGTCGGATGCGCCGCTCTTGAGGCCTTTCACCGCCAGCTTCACGTCGGCATAGGCCGTCATGAGTACGATGGGGATGTGAGGATGCCGGCGGTGGATAGCCTGCACCCAGAACAGACCCTCCTGACCGTTGTTCACGCCTAACGAGAAATTCATATCGAGCAGGATAATGTCTACCTCCTCTTGATTCAGGGTCGGGAGGATGTCGTCCGGTCTGGTCAGCGTGATGATGCGCTTGAAGACTCCGTCCAGACATATCTCTAGGGTGGTGAAGATGGATGGGTTGTCATCTGCAATGAGTATTGTACCGTAGTGTGCCATATCTTTTAGTTGTTTAAACCCCAAAACGTAACCGATTCCTTTGCAGTGCCTGTCGGTCGCATCGAGATTTGTCTGCAAAGTTAAACCTCTTCGGGAAAATACAGCTGAAAGCACGTGGTTTTCATGGCCAGTGTATGGTTTTAATACAGAAGAGTGTATTGTTTTAATACAATCGCTTGTCGGGAGCCGGCAAATCCATGGCCGTATGCTGGAGTTGAGCGTTCTTTGCATCGTGAACACGAACAAGTCTGACAAACGAAATGAAGTATACCCGATGAAACGATTGATTTGTTTATGGCTACTCTTGGGTTGTCTGGCCGGTTACGGTCAAGACAAGTGGACCATCGACCGGTGCGTGCAGTATGCGGTCACGCATAATCATGACGTCCGCCTGCAAAGCATCGCCCTTCACGACTGTAAGATTGAAAAGGAGAGTAAGGTCGGCGCCTTCCTCCCGAGTGTAGGGGGCAACATAGGCGGGCAATTCAACTTTGGTCGCGCGATTGACCCCGAGACGAATACCTACACGAATGTCAGTACCTTCTACAACTCATACGGAGTCTCCGTGGGCATTCCTCTCTTTGACGGTCTGCAACGCTACAATGACTTGCGGGCAGCCAAAGCCGATGTACTCATGGGCAGAAGCCGCTTAGAGGCCCAGAAGGACGAGACCGCCCGGAAGGTGTTGGAAAGTTGTGTGCAGTTGTTGTACTATCAAGGGTGTATAGACATCGCCGTCCGGAAGCGGTCGGAGAGCGAACAGCTGCTGCGCCAGACGAAGGTGATGGTCGAGGTGGGTCAGAAGGGGGAGG
>JAQXZK010000096.1 GCA_029227175.1 Bacteroidales bacterium
TCTCGGAGGCTTTGTCAGCGTGACAAAGTGTGTAAAATACGGTATTTTGGGGTTTGCCGACTTGACAAAGTGGGGGGTGCAGGGTTTTCGCGGGGTTTGTCAGGTTGACAAAGTGGGGGGTGAGGCTTTTCGGAGGCTTTGTCGGGTTGACAAAGTGGGGGGTGTAAGCCTTTCGGAGGCTTTGCCGGGTTGACAAAGTGGGGGGTGCAGCGTTTTCGGAGGCTTTGCCGGGCTGACAAAGTGCCCGGAGACATCGCTAAGAGAGTTTGTCAGGCGAGCAAAGCGTGAAACCGGGTGAACCGGCTATTCCCCCAGCCGGGAAAAGAATCAGACGCTACCCCTCTCTCAATTTGCGCGTAGAGCGAGGGGCGTTGCAGGCTTTCAGTTTCGCTGGGTAAATCCGTCAACAATTATTGCGTATAGAGTTGCGGGCCGGACATGTCAGCGGCTCTTCTGCTTGGGAGCTATGCCTAACAGGTGGAGGTTGCCCAGGACGGTACGTTGTGCGGTGGTCGTGAGGATGTAGGCCTCGACCATCGGGATGCCGTCGAACGAGATTTTGGAAACAAAAGGCTTTTGAAGTATGGTGGCCAGAATGGTCTGTGCAGCGAGATATGTACCTTTGAGAGAGGGGTGGCTCTCGTCGGGGGTATAGAGCTCTATTTCGGGGTGTTGCCGACGCACCTCGCGCCATGCCATGCCCACCGGTGCGCACCAGGTCTTGTTCTCGTAGGCCATTTCCACATAGGTAGTGATGATGCGACTTTGGAAGTTCTCGTAGGTTTCGTCCAGAGGGTAGTCGGCATCGGTCTGTTCGTGTTCCTGCATATTTCCGTTTTTGTGTCCCCAGGTCATGTACATAAGGATGTGTCCCTGTGGCGAGTACTCCTTGGCCATGTCACAGAGCAGTTTGGCATAGTGGTAGGTGTCGGCAATGACGTCACGTGTGGCTTGTGCCGGGTTTGAACTCTGCTCTTGCATGACAATGTAATCCCATCCGCCTTTCCGGAGCGCATCGACGACCTTGGCGTTGCGATAATGGTCTTGCAGGCGTGCGCCTCCTGCGAGGAATCGGGTAGGGGCAAGTTTCAGGCCTTGTTCACCGGCCAGTCGGGTGACCATATCAGGCAGGTCGTTGACATAGGTGTAACTGTTCCCAATCCATAGGATGCGGAGAGAGTCTCCTGCGGTTTGTGCCCGGGTGCAGGTAGCCGGGAGAATGGCTGCCAGAAAGAGAAGTGCGCGGAAGATGTGTTTCATGTGGTCTGTAGATTATTGTATGAGTGAATAGTCACTGCAAATATAGTTTTTTCTGTTATGCAAATCAAAATAAGTGAGTGAGAAACGGTTGCCGACGGGATGCGGGAAGTCGCAACGGCGGAATCTCGGGCGAGGAGACAATGACGGGAAAAAAACTGGGCCGGACTTGTTTGGCTTCGCGAGAACCTATAAATTTGCTCCTGCAATAAACCTTATATTCCTTTTGTCGTATGAATCAGAACATAACATTCCTCAAGGAATTTTACCTTTCAAACAGGCACCTGATGTTTAGAAAACCGTTGAAAGAGAATTATGCACAGGCGTTCTCGCAGAAGATGCATGACGGCAAGATGAGTCAGGTGGCGCGCATGACGATAGGCTTCACGGCCATGTTGCACCTGGAGAAGGCAGAAATTGTGCCCGGCGAGATGCTGGTGGGCATGCGAACGATCGACTCGCTGATTCCGATGCATACGCTCGGTGAGTATCGCCGCCTGCACGAAACGAACTACATGATAGAGGGCGGCTACGTACAGTGTGCCTTGCCCGACTATGCCGCACTTTTGGAGGGCGGCATCGGCCAATTGCTGAAACAGGCGAAAGAGCGCATGCAGCGCGGAGATTGTCAGCAACCCGAGATAGAGTTGCTCACCTCAATTGACATGTCCCTGAAGGGTGTGCAGCGATGGATCACCAAGTATGCGACCAAGGCTAAGATACAGCAAGACATGGAACTTTTCCTCACACTGTCTTCGCTACAGAAAAACTGTCCGTATTCGCTGAACGAGGCACTTCAACTGCTGCGAATCATGCAAGTAATGTTTGTCGAGGCAGGCTATGGCATGATGCCGCTGGGACGCATCGACCAGTACCTGTATCGTATATACAAAACAGACACGAAACAAGCCGACTTCTCGGAAAGTGACACCCTGGACAGGATAGAAGAATTCATCTTACAGTCGATAAAGGATGCTCCCTCGTCAGACAGTCCCGTGGGAGCCTTGATGACCTTGGGCGGCTCGTCGGCAGACGGAACGTCCGATTTCAACGAACTGACCTATCTCTTCCTGCGCGCGGCGGCAGAACTGGACCTGCCTTACCCGGCAGTCGTAGTCAGAATGGGAAAACACGTAGGCGAAGAGGCGAAGGCACGAGTCTCTGAAGCAATGAAGCAGAGCAAGCGGTCCATCCTTGTGAGCGATGAAGACGTGCTGATTCCTAAGCTTCGGGATAGCGGCTACGAGTGCGAAGATGCTTATAACTACGCCTTAAGCCTGACGGGAATCCCAGTTGTGGCGGGACGCAGCCTGGTCGTGCCGCAGTTAGACTGGGTATCGTGGGTTGACCTCATCCTGGATGTGCTGACAGAGGAATTACCCGCTTGCAAGGACTTTGAGGCTTTGACAGCACGTCTCACCTCGGCGTGTCGTCGGTTGGGCGATAGACTGGAGACGAAGTACGACAAATTATACATCTTCCCAGCACCATTGCTGACCGCTTTCATGGACGGAGGCATAGAACAGTGTCGGGAGATATCGAAGGGAACTCGCTACAACGAATGGTTCATACATGCCGTGCACGGGCAGGCCGCGGAAGTTATACTCGGCTTACTAAAACATACCTACTACAAAGAGCAGAAGTGGACGGCCGACGAGTTCATAAAAAGCCTGGACGAAAAACTCCGTAACGGCATGGAATGGCCATCAGAATGGGGCAGCCGGGAGGAAACGAGCCAACTGATGCATACACTCACGGACGCTCTGTTCGGACGATTCAAGGACAAGAAAAACAACATGGGCGGCCGGTTCCACCTGCTTGAGCATGCAGAGTAAGCAGCCTTGACTCCGCTGGAAAGAGGCGGCAAAAGTCATGTGACGTGACTCTCCGAACAACCCTAAGCCGTTGAAATAAGCCGGCTGAGGTTGAACGGCTGTTTTTATATTACTTTTATGAATAACCATAAGGAGATAAGAGGTTTTTTCGTATCTTTGCACGCAATATAAATAAATAAGGTAAAAAATAAAACGAAATAAAGATGAAGAAATTTGCCGAACATTCAAAATTCGACCTTTCTGAAATCAATAAAGAAGTGTTGAAACAGTGGGACGAGCAGAATGTATTTGCCCGCAGTATGACAGAACGCGAGGGGTGTCCCTCGTTTGTATTCTTCGAAGGTCCTCCTTCGGCTAATGGAATGCCGGGTATTCACCACGTAATGGCTCGTTCAATCAAAGACATATTTTGCCGATATAAAACCATGAAGGGCTATCAGGTCAAGCGTAAGGCCGGATGGGATACGCATGGCCTGCCGGTAGAACTCGGTGTGGAAAAGTCATTGGGCATCACAAAAGAAGACATCGGCAAGAAGATTTCTGTCGACGAATATAACGCCACCTGCCGCAAGGAAGTGATGAAATACACCAAAGAGTGGACCGAACTGACTCACAAGATGGGTTATTGGGTCGACCTGGACAATCCCTACATCACCTATGACAACCGTTACATCGAAACCCTGTGGTGGATGTTAAAACAACTCTACAACAAGGGCCTGCTCTACAAAGGATACACCATCCAGCCTTACAGTCCGGCAGCAGGTACCGGTTTGTCAAGCCACGAACTGAACCAGCCGGGTTGCTATCGCGACGTGAAAGACATGACGGCTACAGCCATCTTCCCGATGGTCGACCCGAAGCCCGAAATGACCACATGGGGCAAACCGGTATTTATCGCTTGGACAACCACCCCTTGGACATTACCTTCAAACACTGCACTCTGTGTGGGCCCCGGCATTGACTATGTAGCTGCACAGACATTCAATCCGTATAATGGAGAGAAACTCACCGTAGTGGTGGCTGAAGCACGACTGAAGGCATATCTCGCCGGTGACGAGCTGCAAACACAGGAAGAAATGGAGGCACTCGACATCAACAAAGTCGATGGGCGCAAACTGCCTTATCGCATTGTAGGCCGATACAAGGGCACGGACCTGGTGGGCATGAAGTACCGGCAGCTGATGCCGTGGGTGAAACCTTGCGAAAAGGTTTCCGACCTCAGCACACCGTACATCAACGAATATGCACAGCAGCATCCAGAGAAAGTCTTTGCATATGGGCAGGATCGTTTTGTCGAAATCTCCGAAATGGCCTTCCGTGTCATTCCGGGCGATTACGTGACGACAGAAGACGGTACAGGTATCGTGCACATCGCACCGACCTTCGGTGCCGACGACGCCAAGGTGGCCAAGGCAGCCCATGTGCCCGGACTCTATATGATTAACACACTGGGCGAGACACGTCCGATGGTTGACATGACCGGAAAATACTACAAGTGTGAGGAACTGGCCGAGCCGTTTGTAGAGCATTGCATCGACCGCGAAGCTTACGGCATCCACGAAGGAGACTTTGTGAAGAATGCCTATGACCCCAAGTACAACGTGGGAGGCAAATATGATGCAGAGGCTGCCGGCAAGGACGACGACCTGAATATCATCATGTCACTCGAAATGAAGAAGAACGGACAGTGCTTCAAGATGGAGAAACACGTACACAACTATCCTCATTGCTGGAGAACTGACAAACCCGTCCTCTATTATCCGTTGGATTCCTGGTTCATCCGCTCTACCGCATGTCGCGAGCGCATGATTGAACTGAACAAGACCATCAATTGGAAACCGGAATCAACAGGATCCGGACGCTTTGGCAAGTGGCTGGAAAATCTGAATGACTGGAACCTCTCACGCTCACGTTACTGGGGCACACCGCTGCCTATCTGGCGTAACAGAGACACCCGTGAGGAAATCTGTATCGGGAGCGTAGAAGAACTATACACTGAAATAGAGAAGTCCGTTGCTGCCGGATTCATGCCAAGCAATCCATACAAAGACAAAGGATTCGTACCGGGGAAAATGGACCGGGAAAACTATGACAAGATAGACTTGCACCGTCCGTATGTTGATGACATCATCCTGGTAAGTCCGAGCGGAAAGCCGATGAAGCGTGAGACCGACTTGATTGACGTGTGGTTTGACTCCGGTGCCATGCCTTATGCACAGATTCACTATCCGTTCGAGAATAAGGAAGCACTTGACGGTCGTACCTGCTATCCGGCTGACTTCATAGCCGAAGGCGTTGACCAGACACGCGGATGGTTCTTTACACTCCACGCATTGGCTACCATGATTTTCGACTCTGTTGCCTATAAAGCCGTAGTCTCAAACGGTCTGGTCCTGGCCAAGGACGGACAGAAAATGTCCAAGCGACTGGGCAACGCCATCGACCCATTCAGCGCCATCGAGAAATACGGGTCAGACCCCTTGCGCTGGTACATGATAACCAACGCTTCACCTTGGGATAACCTGAAGTTTGACCCCGAAGGCGTGACAGAGGTGAGCCGCAAGTTCTTCGGTACATTATATAATACCTACTCATTCTTCGCTCTTTACGCAAATGTAGACAACTTTACATTTGCCGAGCCGGAGGTACCACTGGCAGAGCGACCAGAGGTTGACCGCTGGATTATCTCCGCGCTGAACACCCTCGTCAAAGAGGTTGACGAAAACTACCGAGATTATGAACCGACGCGTGCCGGACGATTGATTCAGAACTTCGTCAATGACAACCTCTCTAACTGGTATGTTCGACTGAACCGCAAGCGTTTCTGGGGTGGCGGCATGACAACCGACAAACTCTCGGCTTATCAAACACTCTACACCTGTCTCGAAACCGTTTCAAAACTCATGGCGCCCATTGCTCCGTTCTATGCCGACATGCTCTACAAAGACCTTACATCGGTGACCGGTCGCGACGGTGAAATGGCATCAGTACACCTGGCACAGTTCCCGGCAGTCGACGAGACACAGATAAACAACGAGCTGGAGGCACGCATGCAGGTAGCACAGACCATTACTTCCATGGTCTTGGCTTTGCGTCGCAAGGTCAATATCAAGGTGCGACAGCCACTTCAGTGCATCATGATTCCTGTCGTGGACGAAGAACAGAAACGTCACATCGAAGCGGTAACCGAACTGCTCAAGAACGAACTTAACGTCAAGGAAATCAAATTTGTTGAAGGAGCAACAGGCGTTCTGGTGAAGAAAGTGAAGTGCGACTTCAAGAAATTGGGTCCAAAGTTCGGCAAGCAGATGAAAAATGTGGCAGCAGCTGTTGCTGCACTCTCGCAGGAAGCCATTGCCGAACTCGAAAGCCAAGGCTCATACAACCTTACATTGGCCGATGGCAGTAATGCCGTCATTGAGGCTGCTGACGTAGACATCTTCAGTGAAGATATCCCAGGATGGCTCGTGGCAAACGAAGGCCGACTGACCGTTGCCCTTGAAGTAACTGTTACAGAGGAACTGCGTCGGGAAGGTATCGCACGCGAACTTGTCAACCGTATTCAGAACATCCGTAAGCAAAGCGGATTTGAAATCGTGGACAAAATTCACATTGTCTTGAACCATAACGAGGCAACCGATGAGGCTGTAAAACAGTACAAGGACTACATCTGCAATCAAGTGCTCGCATTGACACTTGAACTGGCTGACGAAGTAGCCGATTCACAAGCATTGCAGATTGACGATATAAATCTTACCATATCAGTAAGGAAAGCGTGAGAACACAATACTAAACACATTATAAACCATAAAACAACAAAGTAATCATGGCAGAAAAAACAAGATATTCAGATGCTGAACTGGAGGAGTTCCGTGCAATCATTATTGAAAAACTCGAAGTGGCAAAGCGAAATTACGAACAGATGCGCTCTACATTGATGGGTCTTGACGGAAATGATGTGGATGACACATCACCTACCTATAAGGTGCTTGAAGAGGGGGCGAATACCTTGTCGAAAGAAGAAACCATGCGTGCTGCCCAACGACAGCTCAAGTTTATCCAGGGGCTTCAGGCTGCGTTGGTCCGCATAGAAAACAAAACCTATGGCATCTGTCGCGAAACAGGAAAACTCATTCCGGCAGAACGTTTGCGTGCAGTTCCGCATGCAACGCTAAGTATTGAGGCAAAGAACAACAGAAAGTAATGACCGATATTCAAAAAGGAATTGACAGGAAAATACTGAAGCGAAGCATCATCATCTCCTCCATGGTCTTGCTGTTGCTGGGCATAGACCAAGCAACCAAATTCATGGTGAAGATGAACATGATGTTGCACGATAGTATACACCTCACCGATTGGT
>JAQXZK010000097.1 GCA_029227175.1 Bacteroidales bacterium
GGCACGGGCCAGACGCGCCAGCAAGGCTTCACGCTGCTGTTTGTAATCTGCTTCCATTGCTATATGATTATTTTCGTTTGACATAAAGTACATAACCATTCACATCATAGTGAAGATACGCTTTCTTATACTTGATGACCCAATTGTAATCGATTCCTTCATCTGAACAATACTTGCGAAGACTACGACCTTCCCTGAACTGGTTGAAGTCCTACATGACCTTTTCGAAATACGCTTTACTATCCATAATTCTTCCTTTTATATATTTGGAAGCAAAGGTATTATCAAACTTTCACGCTACCTTACGCTGGATTGGTGGGTTACGGAATAAAAGTTGATTCTTTGCCCACGGAGTGCTTGCAAAATGCTTTGGCAACACTTACGGTAACAATACCAGGGAGAGTATGGGAGGTAAAATTATCAGGAGTAGATAGATGAAAGAGGCATCGAAGATATATTTGCGGCACCATATCCATAATTTTTTCCACCTTCCTGTTTTGTAAACTGTGAAACCGTAATTCTCCATAGTTTTGACCCAATCATCTTTCGAGGTGACAACAAGAGCATCAAGACCGCTATGGTTAAGATTGTAGCTTTTCAGTATGTCCGAATACTCAATATAGAGTTCCTTTTTCTGTTCAAAGCTCAATGTGTGTTTCTCTTCCTTGTAAAGCAGGAGTTTGTCAAGGAATTTGTTCAGTTCCATACCACAACTGTGGTAGATGTACTCTCTTTCTCCATACTGTAACTGGCTTATCACGAGCGATACGGCAAGTACGAAAGTTGAGAGTACAACGGTTACTACGGTCAGTTCATTTGACAATTTTTTGTACTTGTCAATGAAGACCAGAAGGTTGAGGCTAATGATGTATATCGACAGCATGGCGATTGACAGTGTTGTAATATTCTTCATGTACTGCATCCTGTGATGTGCCTCAAAGCGTACTGCCGATGTTATCTTTACCCTCCGGATAAGAGATGTCAAAAAGGAACTGTTTTCTGTAGTCCTGTTTTGTATTGATTGTTCCATAGCAATTATTATTACAATAAAAAAGGAAAAGAGTTTGGAGAAAAAACGGAAACACTTTTCAATCGAAATTGAAACCAACTTGATTGTATGTAAAACATATTTTAGACGATTACTCACCTTTGTAGGTGAATCCTGTTTAGCAAAAAACAGTCAAACTCTTTTCCTATATTCCTACTTGAAATACCCTATATTCTTTTCCATTGCTTTTTTCCTGTTGTCGCAATAGTTCTGAAACAATTGGTTTATATGCTCGTCAGAAACTTGACTGTCTTTGTTGATTACTCCACGGCCAACAAGAAAAGCCTTGCGACTTGGCGTATCTGATATGGCATCGTAATCAAGGAGATATTTCTTTCCGCCATTCTCTATTATGTCATAATATGTCTTGACAAAGGAACGAATGCGGAAAGGGGATAACTGTTCTATCTTTTTGGTCATCTTTCTTACCACCTTGTCCATCCTATAAAATACCTGAAGGTCGGTAGAGGCTTGAAAATAAGGCATCCATCCATACATTCTGGATTCGAATCTTATTCCGGAGATTGTTTCATTCAGTAATTCAACATAGTAATAGACAAGTTCTTCCTCACTGTTTATAAATCTCGGTCTGGAAGCTGGGGATTCTATCATTCTTCTGAGCCCTGCACAAAGGTGGGCAATCCTTTGCAGTTGTCTGTCTATGCTGTTTTTCCTAATAGATATAATGTCTTCGTAAAGGACATACCCCAAGAAGTCGAGCGTATCGTTTGGTATTCTTCCTGAAAGTGTTTTCTCTTGCGACAATGTAATTCCCATCTTTTCTTGTTTGAGATAATCTTTAAGAATCTCTCCCACGGAGTCAAAATGGGGATTGAGCATTAATATATCGTCAACATATCTGATGTATATATCAGCACCTAAAGAGGAGAACCGTTCGTCTGTGTCGAGCATATATATGAAGGAAAGGATATTGCTGATGGCCAGCCCTTGCGGAACACCAACAAAGGATTCTTCAACACTATTTCTCGGTTTTCCAAGAGGTATTGTAGGTGTTTGTATTGCCTTGCTGACCAGGGAGATGATCCTTTCGTCATCAATTCTTTTCCGGAGTTTTGAAATGAGCAACGGCTGACGGATATTGTCATAGAACTGGCTGAAGTCTGATTTGAAAAATCGTATTTCCTTGTCTTTGTTTAAGGATATATATTCCTTTATCCTTTGTATCAGCTGATTGGGAGTATTGTGGTTGACTGCTTCCTTGAATACTTTCTGCAGGTATTCATTGAGAACACCTAATACCAATCTGTCACGAACGGTAGGTATTGAGATACACCGTGGATACTTAAAACGGCTCTTCGTTATGAGGCTCTCTCTGTATGGGGAGAACTCATAAGATTGGTTACTGCATTTCTCTATAATGCAATCCAAGTCTTCTTCCATGCGTTCCCAATACTGTAATGGAGTCATTCTATCCCGTCCGCCTCCATTCCTATTTATCAGATGTCTCTGAAAGTACTCCGATAGATGTTCTTTGTTGAATAACTCTTCAAACAGCATATGTGTATAAGGACACTGAGACATATTACTATCCTGTCATATCAAATATTGATTTTGAAATAGCTCCCGCTGCTTTCACAGCGGAAGCTGCATTGCTCACCCATTACTTCTTCACTTTCGACTTCTTACCGGTTTTCTGTGACTGCCTTTGCTGTTTCAGATAGTTCATCAGACCTTCGAAATCTCCTTTGTCCAAGAAGGGTTGGGCTTCAGCTGGGGCTCCTACAATCTCGATGGGGACAAAACCAAGGTGTTCGTCTGGCACACCCATCCGACCTTCCACCATGGCTTTGCCGAATGCTTGTCGGAGGCTTTGGTCCGTGATGGGTTCCATCGTGCCTCTTTCATGTGTCGGT
>JAQXZK010000098.1 GCA_029227175.1 Bacteroidales bacterium
CGAAGAGTGCATCTTCGCTGATGACAGAGCCGAAAACATCGAAGGCGGCAGACGCTTGGGCATGAACGGTATCGTCTTCACAGATGCAAAACAGTACGAAAGGGAGTTAAGAGAATTATTGAAATGACGCAAGACGAAACAAGACAGACTTGCGATAAGCGAAATGCTCGCATATCTTTACGAGGAACAGCCTTCTGAAGAAACTTTCATCAAGGAAATCGCAAGGATATGCGAGACATACCATCTTAACAACCAATAGTATAATGACCGAGGACAACGTACATATATAGCCATCGACCTGAAATCGTTCTTCGCCTCTGTGGAATGCGTAGAACGTAGTCTCGATCCGCTCATCAGCAATCTTGTTGTGGCAGACGTGAGCAGGACAGAGAAGACCATCTGTCTGGCTGTTTCCCCTTCCCTCAAAGCCTACGGCATTGGAGGAAGGGCACGTCTGTTTGAGGTTGTGCAACGGTTGCGTGAAGTAAACCGAGCGAGGAGGAGGAAGGCAAAGCCAACAATGAGTGAAGGAATAAGAGTCCTTTTCGTCGTCTGACGGGAAAGTCATGGAAGGACGAAGAGCTCAAAGCTCACGAAGATTGGGAAGTTGACTACATTGCCGCCCCATTAGTGTCCACTAAAAAATCGAAATAGTTCTTTGAAATGATTGATATTTAATTTGTTACGAAGTTTTTTGATGCGCAACGATTTGAAATTACTTTTGCGGTTATAATCAGACCGCTATGAATAAAGACAAATACGTTTTCGCTCAATTAGTTGAGTTTCTTGACTGTTTTAAATTTCGTCGCATCGTTGCTAAGTATCAAGGAGACAAGTATATAAAGTTCTTCTCCTGTTGGAACCAACTACTTGTAATGATGTTCGGGCAACTCGCAAAATGTGAAAGTTTACGCGACTTAATCGTTGCACTTGAAGCACATTGGCGAAAGCTGTATCACTTAGGCATGGGCAAGTCCGTAACTCGAAGCAATCTTGCTAAAGCAAACGAGCAACGCGACTACAGAATCTTCGAAGATTTCGCCTATCATCTGGTAGCGGAAGCACGTTCCAAAAGCACCGAAAAGATATTCGGTTTTGATGGTCATGTTTATGCTTTTGACTCAACCACGATAGATCTTTGTCTCGAAGTTTTCGAGTGGGCGAAGTTCCGCAAGCACAAAGGTGAAATCAAAGTTCATACGCTCTATGATGTTGAAGCACAGGTTCCTGCGTTCTTTTATATCACTACAGCATCAACGCATGATATTATGGCAATGCCAGAGATTCCATACGAGAAAGATGCTTACTATATCTTTGATAGAGGTTACAACGACTTTTCCAATTTGTTTAGCATTAAACAGATAGAAGCGACCTTTGTTGTCCGTGCTAAAAAGAACTTGAAATTCAAACAAATCTCATGGAAACGAAGACTTCCGAATAACGTTTTGTCGGACTCAATCATTGAGTTTAGTGTTTATAAAAGTTCTAAAGATTATCCTATCCCGCTGAGAAGAGTCGTTTATCACGATGAAGAACAAAATTGTGAGTTCGTGTTTCTAACAAACGATTTTGAACTTCCTGCACTTGTAGTAGCAGAACTTTATCGCAACCGATGGAGTGTAGAATTGTTCTTTAAATGGCTCAAGCAGCACCTTAAAATTAAGAAGTTTTGGGGTACAAGCGAGAATGCCGTAAGAATACAAATCTATTGTGCCATAATTACTTACTGCTTGGTGGTAATTGTAAAGCAAGACATGAAACTCGAACGCTCTGTCTATGAAATCTTGCAAATCATAGGAATCTCACTTACAGATAAAACTCATTTGAGAGACCTCTTCGACAAATCAAATATCAACAATGTCAATGAACGATTCGGTTCTAGTGAACCAAGTTTATTTAATTGTTAATCGTCCACTTTTTTAGTGGACACTAATGAATATACTTTTTGTTGTAGTGCAGAAAGGCTGCATAAGTGGGTGTTTACTTTGCGCCAGAAAAATGAATCATATAACCCAAATATAAATGTTTATGAAATCACGATCTCAACACACGATGCGGCTTTTCCACTGATTACTATGAATTATTTGATGATTACTGATGTCAGCGTTATATCATGGAAGAACTTTGCACACCAAAATTAAAAATCAATAATACTCAAAATACTCTACAATTATGCAGTGTTGTAAAACAGAAACTCTTCGTTTCCGCGACAGACGTAACGGAACCAAGTCACTTTTTTTGTTTTCCATTCCCCCTGATTTCTTACCAGAAGAAAGAGAAGCGTTGCTCGCTTTTGTTTCCGCAGGCATCCGTTGCCCAAAAGGTCAGGGTGTGTTGTTTCCCCTTCTGCATGCGTCGGGGATTGAGCCGGCAGACGATTTGTCCGTCCACGGCATTGGGCTTTCCGAAAAGAGCAAACTCCCCGTCTATCTCGCCGCCAAAACCCTCTACCCAGGTCTGTTTCTCCTGTACCTTAAAGACAATCCGACCCTGGCGTCCCCACGACTTCTCGTTAACAGGAAAAATGGTTGGAAGAATGGTGTCGATCCCAACGGAGAACGTTCCCAGTTGGCGCGTCCGGCCCTTTATATATCCCTTTTCATAGTGCCCGCCAATGCTTCCGCCGTTGCATTTTATGTAGTACTTCGATTCATCTGCAACCGGCTTCTGTAAAAGGCCGATAGAAACGTCCGCATAGCGGTGCATGGCGACGGGCTTGTCCGTCAGCCGGTAGTCGTACGAGAGGGCTGTGCTGTCCCTCAACGACGAGCGTACGCAGAGGTAGGCGTCATCGTAAAGGCATCCGCGGGGGATGGAGACCTCTAACCCGGGTTCCTGGACGATATTGGCCGTATTCCAACGGAGTTTCCGACTCTGGCGGCTGTCCGGTCGAGGAATTTCCTGCCGCTTCCCGTGAATGAGGAACGAAGCCTTGGAGGTGTTTCCGAAATAATCCTTCAATGTGTACTCCACCTGATAGGGGCGTTCTTCGTCAATGGTGAGTAGTCCGCGGTTGTCGTTCGAAGGATGAAGCATACGCAGTTTGTTTCCCGGTTCGACAAACGACTTCATGTATCCCTGTGACACCCATGAGTTGATGTAGGGATGTTCGTCTTCGCTGAAGCGGTCGACGACGCTGCGGAACTGTTCCACCCCGTCGACCTCCAGCACTACCGTGTGCACCCCGTACCGGTTGCCTACCCCGTCCATGTAGTCAAAAGCCTTGATGCCTATGCCGATGACCCCCCATGCCGTGATTCTCTCCTTAGGAGCAAGCGGGACGGCCTTGTTGGTGTACGCCCCATTCACCACTCCCTGTGCGACCTGCGGAAACAGCATGAAGCCTACGGCACGGGGAGGCGTGTTGTCCCTTACCTCTTGGGCAAAATAGGGCATGGGGTCGATGAACTCGTCCGTCGCTTCCTCGACAAAATCCAGATGCAAATGAGGTCCGAAGCTATAGCCCGTATTGCCGCTCCAGGCGATGACCTGCCCCTGACGGACGGGGTACTCGGAAGGCCGGGGCTGTATGTCGACTTCGTAACTGCGGTTCAGGTATTGCAAGTCCTCCACACGCGCCATCATCTCGGGCAGGAAACGGCTCAGGTGGCGGTTGATGGTGGTGATGCCGTCCTGATAATGCACATCCAGCACCAATCCAGAGCCATTGGTGACACGGATTCGCGAGATGTACCCGTCGGCCAACGCACGCACCTCCTTACCGGAGACTCCCTGTGTCTTGAAGTCTAGGCCCCCGTGGAAATGGTTGGAACGAAGTTCGCCAAAGTTGCCCGAGAAGGCAATGGGGAAGTCAAACGGCGGGATATACCCTTTCTCCTGTGCCGGGAGAGGCAGAGAGAGACACAACACCCCCAGCATGACTGCGAGCCGGCTCTTCACGGGCTTAGATAACCACCTGTTCATCGTTTACCAGCCGAAGGCATTTTCGTCGTTCATCCACCTTCCCTGTGCCTTCATGACCTGCTCTATCACGTCGCGCCCTACTCCATATCCTCCTTTTGCATGAGAAATATACACGGCCATCGACTTGATTTCGGGGGCGGCATCCTTGGGGCAACAGGGCAGTCCGCAACGCTTCATGACCGGATAGTCGGGGATATCGTCGCCCACGTACAGCACTTCCTCGTCCTTCAACCGGTGGCGGCTGAGGAAGTCTTCGTAATCAACCATCTTGACGGAGGAGGCGATGTAGATGTCTTCTGTCGGCACGCCCAATGAGAGGAAGCGGCGGCGGACGGCCTCGGACAAGGCTCCCGTGATGATACCAATCCTGATGCCCGACCCGACGGCTTGATGCAGGGCATACCCATCCTTGATATTTATTGTGCGCATGGGTTCCCCACTCACACTCATCGGTATGACATTGGCACTCAAGACGCCATCCACGTCAAATACCAAGGCTTTTATCTTTCGCAGGTCGTAGTTTATCGTACTCATGATTAGAGGGAGTTTGGAGGGGTTGAATGAATGGGGGGCTTAGAACTTCTGCATGTGTACCTTCTCCCACTGGAGGTTGTCCTCGTTGAATGGCTTGCGCTCCATGCCCTTGTGCCCGAAGGCAATGACACTAAGCACCTGAAGAGGTTGCGGAATGTCCAGAAGTTGAGAAATATACTCGCCGGATGTCTGGGACTCACCGGCCGACATCCGCTCGCGCACCTGTACCCAGCAGCTTCCCAATCCGAGGTCCTCTGCCTGCAACTGCATATAGATAGACGCGATGGAGGCATCCTCTATCCAGACATCGCTCTTCAAAGGGTCGGCACAGACGACAACCGCAAGTGCGGCCTCTGCAATGAATTGAGCAGCCACAGGCTTGCACACCGAAAGCGACTTGAGAAGCTCCTTGTCATCAACAACAATAAACTCCCAGGAGTTGGTACGCTTGGAGGTAGGAGCAATCAAGGCAGCGCGAAGCAAGAGACGCACCTGCTCGGGCGTCAGCTGTTCGTCCGTAAACTTGCGCATGCTGCGACGGGCTGTTATGAGCTGGCTAAAACTTTTCATGATTATATAGTTACTGTGTTATCGTTACTTTTTCGATTCATAATAAGATAATGCCGCACCGATGGCCGTGCGATATTCCGAGTATGGAGGTATATGGAAACGAACTCCGTATATGTCTTCCACCATCTTGAAGTCTTCATGACACTGAGGCAACGAGGTCAGGTTTCCAATTAGGAAGAAATCCTTGATACCCGTATTGCGGGCAGCCAATACGGCCGCACTACCGATCGTTTGCATGACGGTAAAAATCAGTCCGCAGGCAATGTCCTCCGGCAAGGTGTTTGTAGTGGCTTTGCCCAGCAAGGAGGCTGTTGCATGAACCGGCAAGTTGTTGGACAAGGTTGTGTTGCAGATATCGCCTATCTGGAGATTGATTCGGGTTACGTCACCGGTTTCTGCCAGTTCGGACAATTCGTTCACATTCGAAGTACGAAGCAGCATACGCGAAAGCCCCATCAATGTTCCGCCACCTATGGCCAGACTTCCGATTTGGAAAATATGCTCGCCTTCTATCTGCACAAAACTTGTACCAGTACCCAGACTCACCACAATGAGGCGGTCAAGGTCTGTCGCATGACGCGCACCCAGTCCGTTTGCCTGAAACTCGTCCGCCTTGGTGGTAGGAAGTCCATATAAGGGCGTATTAACGTATGCACTGCCCACACCGGTAAGCATCACATGCTCTACGTCCGACAGTTGCAAGCCTTGTTCGTAAATATAACGGCCAAATGCACCAAACAAAGACGTTACAGGGTCTGCTGCAGTAATACACATCGGTGAAATAATTTTGTCTTCCTTAATACCTACTATCTTAGTGGTACTTCCACCCACGTCAATTCCAATTAAAACACTCATTTTTTTAATGAAATATAGTTTTATATTTTATTTTTTGAACAACTCAAATGTGATACGTGCCCCTACTCTGTGATACTTCCCCTTGTAGAAACCGATGTACGTTCCTAAATCAAACACATGAGTTCCGATACCATAACCCAGTTCTGTGTAAATAGGAGCCTTAGGCGTATGGGCTATATTCAGGTAAAGGCGTTCGCTGAGCACATAACGCGTGAAACGGGCCTTATGCCGCATAATCAAAAACGGAGCATCATACATAAAATTCGCACGCAAATACATGCTGGCCGAATTGTAGGTATGTCCACGCATGACTTGGAAAGATCCTCCCAAATCGTCAGACCATCCGTCCGGCAAGTATGAGCGACGGAAATTGTGATAGTCCATAAAGTAGACATCTTCGCTGTCTAAATAAAAACCGGCACCAAAACGATAGAAAAACTTCTTCAGAGCTGCTATTTTCAGGTGATGATAAAAGTCAAACTCCATTCTATTGTACTTACAGCCATCCTTCAAACCGCCCAAACCCATTTCCCACTCAACAGAAACAGTCGGCCAATTGGAATAGAGATTTGTCTTTCTCTGGCCATCCATGTAATAATACATGCCCGGGGTCCACTCCAAATGAACCCGTGGCGCCAGGCTATGGTAAGTTTTCTTGAATTTATCCAGTATAGGATAATACTGCGGGTTAACGCCTTGTTTAATCTCCTCGATATCCGTCCATTTTTCTCTCTCTGCCACACTGCGGCGGTGAAATGTCAAACCGGCCTCAAAGGTTAATCCATTGGCGATTTCTATGGAGTGATTGAAAGTAAAGTAGGTGTCGCGATAGAAATCAATGAACATCTTACTCTTGTCCATCGCCTCTTCCGGTATTGTTTTCAATTCATCTATCAGATTATAAGCCTTGACGCGATTGCCTTTCCCGACCTCCAAACTAAACGCCCCCAAATGGCGAGGCAAGTATTCAAAGCGGCTCCTCACCCGCCAGTATATTTCGTTTTCAGTGATGTTCCATCCAACACGTGGCAGAATAGACACAAGCCTTCCATTTTTAAATAAACGATGATACTTGAAATCAATTCTATAGGTGAAACCCGTCGACGGACGATATTCCAGTGCCAACGGATTGACAATAGGAGACATTCTGACAGAACCGACACTCCCGATAGGTATCTTCATGTAATGGCGGTTGATAAGCCAGTCGCCCTGGCGCTCCCAAAATCTCTTATGTCTGATGGAATAGCGGACTTTCTTGGGAGCAAGCGCCGGATTGGCCAATGTGTCTTGATAACGGGCATAATCGGCAAAAAGTTCCTGCTCACGCGGAGTTTGAGGCACAGGACGAACAAGTTTAAAGAGAGAGGTATCCTGTACGAATGGCTGCGTGGATGTGTTCAGCGCATATAGTTCAGACAAGTCGTAAAGATTCGACGCGTAAAGCAACTCCGGCATCATACGCCTGGACCTTGGCCTGTCTTCCTTCACCACCTTATAGTAGGTCTGAATGGCCTCATAATAGGCATCAATGTGATTACCCAGAAAACGAAAATCGACGTAAAGTTTGTATGATACAGGCAGGAGTTCAGTATTGCTGCCCTCACGTCCCATTATGACATCATTGGTAAAAGACTTCATCGTCTCCGACTTACCAGTGTAGTTTATGCGACGTATCTGCCACGAGTTTTCAGACACTTCCATGAAGCCGTTCACCAACTGGTAGTTGATTGCCTTTGGCGTAAATCGCACTGTAAACACACGCTGCCCTACCTCACCCCAAACAGAATCAACCGAATAAGCATAGTAACGAGCACCATCCTTGGCCAACGGGGATATCAGCTTGTCTGACAGAATCAGTTGTGCATACACATTAAGATGGAGCATATCCGGCACGCGAGGGTCGGCATTCCACATGTCAGGCAACGTACCAACCTGCATCTTCGTGCGCTGGTCATAATAACCCGGAGACTTGTAATTCAACTGACTGGTTCTTTCTACGACATACTCCCTGACACCCTTTCTGCGACGGAACTTATGCGGGATAGAACGAAGGAACTGATTGCGGTGAACCAGATAATACGTCCCCTTCAGATAGAGTTCTGACTCATACTCTTTCACCGCCTGTTCATACAGAGGAGCCACCTCCTTCACCTTCATCATCAAACTGTCAGCAAAGGATTTCGGAACACGATTCTTCTTCGCATACATCACGTCCATACTTGTCAAAAGCATGAATAAGAACAGCATAAAGTGTATAGGACGTAAATGACTCACTCGGATTCTCACATTTAACTTTTAAAATGCGCGCAAAAATACAAAATATAAATCAAGTAAATCATATTTCATCCTACAATTAACTAAAATAACGTAAGTCTAATGAATTGCCACAGAAACGCAGAGTGGAAACTCGTGAAATTTTCGTATAGCACAAAAAGAGGAAAATAAAGAGATTCCTAAGCACTGCTTTTTACCTGATAAATATATGTTTTTACGAAATTTTAGTTGTATATTTGCAGCCATTAAATAAACAATTTAAAGAAAAGCATTCATATACAATGATTGAGAAGATAAATCAACTGCTTAGTGAGATCGAAACGCTCCAGATAAGCAATCTTGACGAACTGGAAGCACTTCGTCTGAAATACTTAAGCAAGAAAGGAGCCATCAATGCCTTAATGGCCGATTTTCGCAATGTTGCTGCAGAAGAAAAAAAGACAATCGGTATAAAAATCAACGAGTTAAAAAACAAAGCTCAAGAGAAATTCAACGATTTAAAAGAGCAATTTGAATCAAAGGACAACGGAGCCCTGGAACTTGACCTGACCCGCACGGCATATCCCATTGAACTTGGTACACGCCATCCTTTGTCGATTGTGCGTAACGAAATCATCGACATCTTCGCACGACTTGGATTCTGCATTGCCGAAGGCCCTGAAGTAGAAGACGACTGGCATGTCTTTTCTGCTTTGAACTTCGCAGCCGACCACCCGGCACGAGACATGCAAGACACATTCTTCGTCGAGAACAACGAGGACGACGAAAAAATACAAAACAACATCATCCTCCGTACGCACACCAGTTCTGTTCAGAGCCGTGTCATGGAGAAGCAACAACCGCCTATCCGAATCATCTGTCCCGGACGCGTGTTCAGAAACGAAGCCATCAGCTATCGCGCCCATGCCTTTTTCCATCAGGTAGAAGCCTTGTACATTGACAAGAATGTATCCTTCACCGACCTAAAACAAGTATTGTTGCTCTTCGCACAGGAAATGTTCGGTGCAGACACGAAAATCCGCCTGCGTCCAAGTTATTTCCCATTTACAGAGCCAAGTGCTGAGATGGATATCAGTTGTAACATCTGCGGTGGAAAAGGATGCCCATTCTGCAAAGGAACTGGATGGGTAGAAATCTTAGGATGTGGCATGGTCGATCCAAACGTCCTGGAACTAAACGGTATTGACAGCAAAACATATAGCGGATACGCATTGGGTATGGGCATTGAGCGCATTACAAACCTAAAGTACCGTGTCAACGACCTGCGACTCTTCTCGGAAAACGACACCCGATTCCTCCGCGAATTTGAGTCTGCCTACTAAAAGCCTGCCCTATGGGAATCAAAGAAAGATATGAGCAAGTGCTACGATGGTTCAGAGAGAATCGTCCTTTAGCCGAGACTGAACTGAACTTCAACAACCCGTTCGAATTGCTCGTTGCCGTAATCCTTTCTGCCCAGTGTACAGACAAGCGGGTTAACCAGACAACCCCTGCCCTGTTACGCGACTATCCCACTCCCGAAGCCATGTCCCTGACCAGTGCCGAAGTAATTTACGAATACATCAAAAGTATCTCATATCCCAACAACAAAGCCAAACACCTTGTGGCCATGTCGCAAAAACTGGTCAAAGACTTTGGAGGCAAAGTGCCGGAAACCTTAGAGGAACTAACAACTTTACCGGGCGTGGGGCGAAAAACAGCCAATGTGATACTGAGTGTTGCATGGGGCAAAGCCGCCATGGCCGTAGACACACACGTATTCAGAGTCAGCCACCGTATAGGGCTGGTTCCCAAAAGTTGCAAGACACCACTAAGCACCGAGTTATATCTCACCAAGCACATTCCCGAAGAAGAGATTCCCAAAGCCCATCATTGGCTCATCCTGCACGGGCGTTATCAGTGCACAGCCAGACAGCCGCAATGCAACACCTGCGGACTATTGGAATTCTGTAAAGAAGGAGTTTCTCTAAGTATCCAAAAATAAGACAAGAGAAAAGTATCCCTAAAAAAAACAAAACACCAAACATATAAACTATTAAAAACAAAAAACTATGACAATTAACGAATTTAATTTCGAAGGTCAGAAAGCTATCGTTCGCGTAGACTTCAACGTACCATTGAAAGATGGTAACATCACAGACGACACACGTATTCGCGGTGCAGTTCCCACTCTCAAACTCATACTCGAAAAAGGTGGTTCACTCATCATCATGAGCCACATGGGTAAGCCAAAAGGCAAAATCAAGCCAGAGCTTTCACTTGGCCAGATAAAGGACGCCGTTGCAGCCGCTCTCGGTGTAGCAGAAGTTAAATTTGCTCCAGACTGTGCAAAAGCACAAGAAGCCGCAGCAGCACTGAAGCCAGGAGAAGTTCTCCTGCTTGAAAACCTCCGCTACTATCCGGAAGAAGAAGGAAAGCCTGTCGGCATTGACAAAGAAGATCCCGCATACGAAGCTGCGAAGAAGGAAATGAAGGCTAAGCAAAAAGAATTTGCAAAGACCCTCGCCTCTTATGCTGACTGCTATGTAATGGATGCGTTCGGTACAGCTCACCGTAAACATGCTTCTACCGCCGTTATCGCAGACTATTTTGACGCTGACCACAAGATGCTCGGTCTCCTCATGGAAAAGGAAGTAAAAGCTGTGGACAACGTACTCAACAACATCCAACGCCCGTTCATCGCAATCATGGGTGGCTCAAAGGTTTCTTCAAAAATTGGAATTATTGAAAACCTCCTTGGCAAGGTTGACAAACTCATCCTCTGCGGTGGTATGACATACACCTTCTCTAAGGCACACGGTGGCGAAATCGGTTCATCAATCGTAGAAATGGACAAACTTGACGTTGCACTTAACGTAGAAAAGCTTGCTAAAGAAAACGGTGTGGAACTCGTAATGGCTCCGGATGCAACATGTACCAACGGCCTCGATTTCGGTACCATGACCGTAAAAGAAGGTGCTGAAATCATCACTGCCCCAGCCAACGCCATTCCAGAAGGCTTTGAAGGTGTCGATGCTGGTCCTGAATCACAGAAGAAGTTCGCAGATGCCATCAAGGGATGCAAGACCATCCTCTGGAACGGTCCTGCCGGCGTATTTGAATGTGATGATTTCTGTGCCGGCTCAAAGGCAATCGGTGATGCCATTGCAGAAGCAACAGCAGAAGGAGCATTCTCACTTATCGGTGGTGGTGACTCTGTAGCATGCTGTACAAAATTCGGCCTTACCGACAAAGTATCATACATCTCTACCGGTGGTGGTGCCTTACTTGAAGCTATCGAGGGGAAAGTCCTTCCGGGCGTAGCTGCAATCCAAGGTTAAAACATACCTACATACACAGACAAAGGGCAGTGCTTCATCAAAAAAAGACTGCCCTTTGTCTTAACACATAACACCATCTCGGACACACGAATCAGGAATCATCATTCCCGAATAAACCGACCCAAACCCATCTTATACCTATGAAAAACAAATTCCTTTCTATTGCTATTTTCGCATCACTGATATTTTCATCCACAATGCTCCATGCACAAACCCGATATACCGAATATGTAAATCCGTTCATCGGATGTGCGGCCAACGGGCACACCTTTCCCGGAGCATGTGTTCCCTTCGGTCTTGTTCAGACAAGTCCGGTAACAGGTACAGGAAACTGGGGCTATTGTTCTGAATACATGTACACCGATACGGAAATATGGGGATTCAGCCAAATGCATCTCAATGGTACAGGTTGTCCAGATCTGGGTGAGGTCCTCTTAATGCCAAGCACAGCACGTGTCAACCGAAAAAATTTTTACAGCAGTTTCAAAAAAGAAAACGAAAAAGCCTATCCCGGTTACTATAGTGTATATCTGGATGATACACATGTAAAAGCAGAACTGACCGCCACCTCTCACGTAGCCTTTCACCGCTATACATTCAATGCAACTGACTCTGCCGCCATTTACATCGACCTGCAGCATGCAAGCACCTCAAGCCTCAAACAATACGCCTCGCACGTCAACGCCTGTGAAGTGAACTGGGAAACTCCCACACTACTTACAGGACACATCAACACCAGTGTCTGGGTAACCAAAGACGTCTATTTTGCCATAAACTTCGACAAGCCTTTCAAACGTTTGCAAAATCTTCCGCTGAAAAAAACTGAGAAAGGAAACAAAATGCTGGTATTCTTTGACCTCAAACCCGGTGAACAAATTCAGGCAAAGATTGCCATCTCATCGACCTCAATCAAAGGGGCACTCCATAATCTTGAGGCGGAACTGCCCGGATGGAACTTTGACGAGACCTGCAAACAAGCTGACGAATACTGGGAGAGCTACCTGAGCCGAATCGAAGTAGAAGGCACGAAAGACGAAAAGGTGAACTTTTACACCAGCTTCTATCATGCTCTTATCCAGCCCAACAATATCGCCGATGCCGGTGAAGAGGAAGAATACTCCACCTTCTCCTGTTGGGACACCTATCGTGCCGCCCACCCATTCTACACCATTATGGTTCCCGAAAAAGTTGACGGATTTGTCAACTCACTCATCCGCCAAGGTGAACGCTACGGTTTCCTGCCCATTTGGGGACTCTGGGGGATGGACAACTACTGCATGATAGGAAACCATGCCGTTCCCATTATTGCCGAAGCCTATCACAAAGGATTCCGGGGTTTTGACGCTGAACGGGCTTTCAACATCATCAAACAGACACAGACTGTTCCCCACAAACCAAAATCCAACTGGGACAACTACACGAAATACGGTTACTTCCCCACCGACCTGACACGAAACGAATCGGTTTCGTCAACACTTGAATGTGTTTATGACGACTATGCTGCGGCTGACATGGCCCGGCTTATGGGCAAAAAAGAAGATGCAGCCTACTTTGCAGACCGGGCAAACTATTATAAGAATGTATTTGACTCCGAAACCCGCTTTATGCGTCCACGCAAGAGTGACGGGACTTGGAAGTCTCCCTTCTCTCCTGGTCAGCTCAATCACGAGGTAGCAACTGGTGGTGATTACACCGAGGGAAATGCTTGGCAATACACCTGGCACGTTCAACACGATGTTCCGGGTCTTATCAAGCTCATGGGTGGGAAAGAAGCCTTTACGAACAAGCTCGACTCTCTATTCACGACTAAGCCGGAAGGCACACTCAGCGATGTAACCGGATTGATTGGCCAATATGCCCACGGCAACGAACCCAGCCATCATGTAACCTATCTCTACACGTTGGCAGGCAAACCAGAGAGAACACAGGAACTAATCCGCGAAATATTCAACACTCAATATAAGCCTGAGCCAGACGGCCTATGTGGAAACGATGACTGCGGACAGATGTCAGCCTGGTACATGCTTTCTGCCATGGGATTCTACCCGGTTGACCCGGTGAGTGCCCAATACGTTTTTGGAGCACCCCAAATGCCCCGAATCACCCTACACCTGAACAATGGCAAGACATTTACCGTCACCGCCGAAGGAATCAGCAAGGAAAAGTTCCGTGTAGCTAAGATTTACCTCAACGGCAAGCCTTACAAGAAGAATTACATCAACCATTCGGACATCATCAAAGGTGGAACATTGAGATTTGTTATGAAATAACACACAACCTTATCTCTCACTTCTATACTCATGAAGAAACTACTTACCCTCATTGTCCTGTCAATTTTTCTCTCTGCTCGAGGAAAGCCTATTGAGCACGAGTATCTTTTAGACATCGACAAGATAGACTGGCCTACATTCATGGCTCGTCATGATTTCTATTGGGAAGATAACATACAGGCCGACTCCATCAAACCCTCAAGCAGCAAACCCGGATACTACTCCGGAGCATTGATGGGTAATGGTTGGATTGGAACCAATCTGTATAAACTGAAGGACAACACCTATCGCCTGAACATCGGACGAAGTGACATCACCGAAACACGTAAACCTTACGGTCTCTACAACTCGGCACGATTGCCCATCGGTTATTTCACCATTACTACCGTAGGAAAAGTTAAGAAAGAGCGCATGCACCTATCTCTCTACAATGCCATCACAGACGGCTCATTCGAGACAGAAGAAGGTGTCCTCTCTTTTGAAACGTACGTCCATTCTCAAAAGAACATCGTCATTTTTGAAACTGCGGCCACAGAAAAAGAGAAAGATTTCGTTTGGGGGTTTACGCCATTAGAAGCTATAAGTCCACGCTATATTTTTAGACAAGGGCAGCCGGCTGACTATCTGAACCATCAAGGGCACTCCAATCCGGCTCCTACCTCTTTCACGAAAGAAGACATACATTATCTCTGTCAGCCATTGGCCAGTGACACTACTTTTACATGTATAAATAAAGTGTACGTCGTTGCCTGGAAAGAAATGCGTAAAGAGAACCGACGTCTCATCATTGCCACCTTGCAGCAAGAAAACACACAGGAAGACGCAGTGCAAAAGGCAGAGAAAGCAATCTATGCCGCCTTTGACACCCCCATCAGAGAACTTACCGGTACTCACACTACGTGGTGGAACAACTTCTATCGCCAGGCTGCCTTTCTTTCCTTCCCAGACCCTCGTTTCGAATCCTTCTATTGGCGGCAATACTACAAGTTTGCCTCTACAGCTCGCCCCGATGCCCCCATTGTAGACCTACAAGGTGTATGGCCTACCTGGGACACACCATGGCCGGCCATATGGATGAATCTCAACATCCAGCTGACCTACAGCTGGCAGGTAAAGGCCAACCTCGGTCAACTGTCACAACCACTATGGGATGCTATGTATGAACATCGTGACAACCTGGTTCGGAATGTTACCGACATTCCTTCACAAAGCACCTGGACAGACGCTGCCTGCCTTCCCCGCACCGCTACATACGATTTTCATGCTTCACTCAACCCGAAAACGGCAGAAACCAATCAATACGAAGTAGGAAACATGTCATGGACTCTTTTTTATTACTGGCAGCAATGTGTTGCATATGGTGATGAGGAGCAGTTGACCCAGAAACTGTTTCCGCTATTGAAAAAAGCCATCAACCTTTTCTTTCATATACGTACAAAGAAAAATGGGGTTTATGGACTGCCATCGACAGCCTCTCCAGAATATATCATCAACGGTTCTATCGGGTCGAATGCCAACTACGATTTGGCAAATCTTCGTTGGGGATTACAGACGTTACTCGACATCGACACCCGCTATCATCTGAATGATACCATGCACGACAAGTGGCAAAACTTCCTCGATAATCTGACAGACTTTCCGTATAGCCAACGAACAGGTTTTAAAATTAGTGATAAATACGAATTTCTGAATACTGACCACCGTCATTATTCTCACCTCTTCATGATTTATCCCTATCACCTGCTGGACTGGGAGAATCCCATTCACAGGGCACGCATGGACAAGAGCATCAACCGTTGGAAAGGCAATCAGGGATATTCCCGAACCGGCAAAGCAGCTATGCTTGCCAGTCGAGGCGACGGAGACCTGGCACTGGCCGAGTTGGATACTTTCTACTGCCATTTTCTCAAGCCGAATACCTTGTACGCTGAAACGGGTCCTGTCATCGAGACTCCGCTTGCAGCCGTTTCCTCTCTACACGAATTTTATCTGCAGGACTGGGGAGAGAAAATCCGTGTTTTCTACGGAATGCCACACGTGTGGAAAGACGCTCGCTTCATCAATATGCGGGCAAAAGGAGCGTTTCTCATCAGCGCCCTTCGTACCAAGGGAAAGACCGCTTTCATCCGTATTCATAGCGAGAAAGGAAATCCATGTACGCTCCAAACGGGAATGAACCTGAAGAAAATCACTGTGATTAATGAGCAAGGACAGGTGCTTCCGTTTCAAGTACTTGACGAGAAAAGTGGAACCATTTTGTTGCACACACAACGAGGGGAAAACATCCAGATAAAACATATTGGTTAACGACACATAAAAACCCAGAAACTATGAAACACAGAATTGTAGCCTTTACAGCCTTTTTTCTGCTATTTGCCTGTTTGATGCCTATTCAGGCTAAAAAGAAATGCACCCTGCGTGTGGCCTCATTCAACCTGCGCATGAATACCAAAGTGGATAAAGAGAACGCATGGCCACTGCGCAAAGAAACAGCCAAAGACCTTATCCGTTTCTACGACTTCGACATCTTCGGCACACAAGAAGGCTTCGCCGATATGCTTGACGACATCCTTGAACTGGGCAATTATGCACGCATTGGCCAAGGACGTGACGGAGAGGACGAAGGCGAGCACTCTGCCATCATCTACAAGAAAGATAAGTTCGAACTCCTTGAACACGGAGACTTCTGGTATTCTGAAACGCCCGACCATGTGGGACACGGATGGGATGCCAAGTGTTGCAACCGTATCTGCTCCTGGGGAAAGTTCAAAGAAAAAGCAACCGGACGGAAATTCTACTTCTTTAACTCGCACTTCGACCATCAGGGCGTTGTCGCTCGAAGAGAATCTTCCCGACTCATGCTCGAACGCATCAAAGCCGTTGTGACAGACGACGTCCCTGTTTTCGCGACCGGTGACTACAATGCCTCTCCGAAAGAAGAACCCATCCAGATACTACAGAATGACGGACTCCTTCTCAATGCTTATGACATCTCTGAACAGAAGCCATACGGAACAGTCGGTACATTCCACGGCTTCGGCAAATATCCGGAAGGAAGCAGCCGCATTGACCATATCTTCGTTACAAAAGGTGTCCGTATAATTAAATATGCCACCATCAACGACAAGCCGAACGGGAAATTCCCTTCAGACCATTTTCCAATCATGGTTTTAGCTGAATTCTGAACAAATCATGCAAGATGGCTCCATGCCGGATTGTTTTTCATACCGGTGTGCAAAAAAAAAGAAACAAACAATAACCACATCCAGAAATAGTTACTATATTCGCACATCCTATTTTAACCACATTTTAATACTTATAAAACATGAATAGACGTGATTTCATGAAAATGTCTGCTCTCGGTGCTGCAGGTACAATGATTCCTTCAGTGATGCAGGCTGCTTCAGCTGCTCCCAAAAAGAAGTCAGCTAACGATAAAATTAACATTGCTTTTATCGGCCTTGGTCAACAGGCCATGAATTTGCTCAACGGATTCATTAAACTGCCTGACGTACGAGTTGTTGCAGGTTGTGATGTCTATGATGTGAAGCGCGACCGCTTTGTCCGTCGTGTAAACAAGTTCTACACGGAAAAAGGAGAAAAGAGGGTAAAGATTGACGTTTATGAAGACTATCAAGACGTATTGGCTCGCCCGGATGTTGACGCTGTTATCATCGCGACACCCGATCACCAGCACGCCGTAATCGCCATTGCAGCTTGTAAAGCCGGCAAGGACATTTACCTCGAAAAGCCGTTGACACTCACCATCTATGAAGGACAGCAACTATGCAAGGCAGTACGCAAGTATAGCCGAATCCTTCAGGTAGGAAGCCAGCAGCGTTCAAGTAAGGAATTTATCCACGCTGCTACCCTCGTTCGGGAAGGTCTGCTCGGTAAGATTGAAAAGATTAAGGTACATGCCGGACGTAATGAAGTAAATATTGACTCTGCCGCTCCGGCTCCCAACAACCTCCCACCGATGGAAATTCCGGCAGGTTTGAACTGGGACAAGTGGTTAGGCCCGCTCCCGACTACAGTGAAATATCACTCAGACTTGAACCCTGTCATTGACGAGACGCATAACGAACAGTTGTGGGGCGCATGGCGATGGTACAAGGTTACCGGAGGTGGCTTGATGACTGACTGGGGTGCTCACATGTTTGACGTTGCACAGTGGGCCATTGGCAAGGACCTGAACGGGCCGGTTGAAATTATTCCGGCTTCTGTCAGCCCGTATGACCAGCTTACCTTCAAGTACGACAACGGCATCCTGATGACTGAAGAGCCGTACGAAGGAAATGACCGTGGCGTCAAGTTCTACGGAGAGAAAGGTTGGATATCAGTAAGCCGTGGCAAGTTCAAAACAAACAACAAGGACCTTGAGATGGGCAAACTCGAAGATACAAAAGTTCCATTTGAGACAATGGCCGGCCACTATCAGATTTTCATTGACTCAATCCGTTCACGCATTGACCCGAATGTGCCGGTAGAGGTCGGACACTCATCTTGCACAGTCTGCAACCTGGCCAATATCGCCATTGAGTTGAACCGTCCTGTGGTTTGGAACCCAATCGTTCAGAAGTTTATGAACGATCCAGAAGCGACCAAGATGCTCCATTACGACTACCGTAACGGATATTCTTTGGATATCTGATTCCAAGCACACTGAAATAAAGAAAGGAAGTCATCACGGGGGCTTCCTTTCTTTATTATTAGTACCACGTACATGGGTTCGTCGAACACGCGCGCCAAGTTTTTTTACCTGCGACGGGAAACCGGCTTGTAGAAATCCGACTCTACCAGTCCGCATTTCCGTGCCATCTCCTTGCAGTAATCGAGACGGAACGAACGGTAGTCGCGCGAGTCTGACCCAAAGAAGAATTTCAGACCGGCCTTCTTGCACATCAGTATAAATTCTTCGTGAGGAGTGTGTGCAAAATCGTTGATTTCAACAGCCAGACCTCGTTTCTTTAAAAGATCGACGACATAGGTCAGGCGGTCCTTTGTCCACAGTTTATCATAGAAACGGCCGATACACGGAGGCAAATACAGCGGCCAGCCAAAGACATCAAGGGGTTCGTCGTTCAGGATGACGCGCTCATAATGCTTCAGATTTACATCCATAAAATCATCCAAGTCGGACACATAGCAGTCGTGTTCCCACACCTCAAGCGTGTCGCCGTATTTATTTCCATTGGGAATCACCTGGGGGTCCATGAAGATGTAGTCCATCTGTTCATAAAGTTCCTTGGAGAGTTTCTGCGTCCACCCCAACCTCATGTTCTGCATACCGCGGAAGCAATCGAGAGACGAGGTATCGTCCAGGAACTTCTGCAAAGTATCGTCTGTGGCCGGTGTAGGGCGTGTTGCATTAAACATAATCCCGACATAGTCAAAATGTGCCTCCTTCGCCCTCCTGACAATCTCTTCGTAACTCAGGGAAGTCGTCGCGTGTATGTGCAAATCGTGCAAGGGGAAGTCTCCATCGGTCGATGGTTTTACACCGGCCAAGGCGTCCTGTGCCTCCTGCTCTTTCTGTTTGCCTCTGCATCCGGTCAGTCCCCATGTTGCACTACCGGCAACAACGAGACCCGACATCTTCAGGAACTCTTTTCTGTTCATGTCTCAAAAAAATGTATTAGAAAACGCTTTTCATTAAAAAAATAACATGTGTTCCTACAATCCATCCTTTCCTCAATAGTTCAGGACTACATATCCGCTTGCCGGAACGGCTACGCGTGCCAGTCCGGCATTGGGAACAGGCAACTTCACCTTTTCACCAAACACGTTGTAGGCTGTCATGGAGCGGGGCTTTTGCTGCAGGTCTATCACCACACCGGCACATCCCGTGGCATTGACCACATAAACATCCTTATCAGGTTTGCCGGCAGGCACAACGATACCATCCTGATATGCCGTCAAGATGCGTTCCTGCGCGCTTTCTGCCTCAAGCAAGGGGTAGCAACTCTCGGGATGATAAGGCTTGAATGTTCCGTGCAGAAGGGTTTCGCGGTGTTGCTGTGAGAAGTTGAGCCAGTGATTGATGACCTTATGATGGCTTTCAGGCAGGTCACGCAGCATCATGCTGTATTGGATGGTGCTGTAAAGGACAGCCAGAATGGGTCGTGCCGCATCTTGCGGAGTTTCTGCCGGATGCCACTCCAGCATATCGGCATGAACGGCGGTCGTGCCACTGGTCAAACGGAGGTTGGACGTGCGGATGCGGTTGCCTTGCAGGTCTCCCGGACAGTCGGCCGCTCGCATCATGTTGCCAAACTGGCGAATGGCCGGACCCATATAGTTCTGCCTGAATTCAATGAGGATATCGGGTTTGATGGCTTGCAGACGCCGACGCACTTCCTTCATGAGTACGTCAACGGCATGAGGTACGGACTTGATGTCTCTACCCTTGTAATTCTCTGCTATGGCCGGGTCAACGCCCTGAATCAAGAAGCGGTCAATGAAATCGAGTTTGAAACCATCGATATTCCACTCCCGTAGAGCCCTTTCATAGACTCCACAGAGGTATTCGCGTACCTCGGGGAAACGAGGGTCAAGTACCCACCAATCGCCCGATTCCTTGAAGAGGAACTTGCCTTTGAAGGTATTAAAAATCTGGCTCTTTTCGCCCATAAAAGGCACGGAATACCACATCATGTACTTCATGCCCATGTCCTGCACGCGACGCACATGTGCCGCCATGTCGGGAAAACGTCGTGTCGATACCTTCCAGTCTCCGCAGAAGGCATATCCGCGGTTGTTGTCGTCCGTCTGCCAGCCATCATCGACTATAATGGTCTTCATGCCCATTCCGGAGGCCAAACGACATTCTTCCTCGATAGCCTTGTCGCTCACATTCTGGTGGAACTGATACCAGGTGCTGTAAAGCGGTTCGAAGGCTGCTTCCGGAACCTGACACGCCTCCAGACGAGAGGTGTCGCTTATCCACTGGGACCCCTCCGCTACCGATTCTGCCCAGAAACAGTCACGCGCATCCAGCCGGATGATAACCTCGTAATGGCGGATATCTGCCTCGGGCTGACGGAAGAATGAGAGAGAGCCCACCAGGACACAACCCTCTTCGCGCAGGCCCATCTTGGCATTGACCATACGGATGCATTCGCTGCATGCCACGGTCAGCCGATTGCGGTTGTTCTCGTTAAAGAATGCGTACAACGGCATTTGCTGAGCCAGCGATGAGTAGTAGTTGCCACCCCAGTTCGGCTTCAGTTGACAACGGTCTGCCCTGTACTCACTGTGCCAAAGATGATGGGCATCCTTCTGAGGACATTCAAAAAGAACGTCAAACTTGGCGGGAGCCGTCTCCTCCGGTGCATCCATGACGATACGTATTTCCTCGCATCCATTTTTCTCAGAAACCTGCATGTCTATCTTCCATTTGCCGGCGTCCGGACACGAAAGGGTAACATCCCCTACCGCCTTTGTACGTACGACGGTTTGTCCACAAAGGCTGATACACAGGAACAGCCCGATTACGAAACACCATTTCTTCTTCATATTTTCTTCCTTAGTTATTGTTCTAATTTATTGTTCTGACTTCAGATAGGGCTTTCCATGCTTCCACAGCACCTCTTCCTGCGTGATGTACCACGTCTTTCCCTTGTCATTATTTCCCTGGTAGAAGAGATAGGTGCGTCCGTCTACATCCGTAAACAAATGCGGATGACCCGACTCACTGCTGTTCCACTCTCCGGGTTTACCGTTTCTCTTGAACGGCTCTGCCGAGAGTCTCTTCCAGTGAATGCCATCGCGACTCACGGCTACCCCGATTTGTTGCGGGTCATTGTTGTATGAGCCTGCGTAGAACATATACATCTTCTTCCCCTTGTAGCAGATGGAGGCTCCCTCGATGCACAGGCCTTCCCAGTCGTAAACCGGAGCCAGAATAGGCTTATCACAGGCTGTAGTCCACGAGCCGGCACTGAAGTCCGTATCACCCTTGGCAACGGCAACTCCCTGTTGCTGGATTTTGTATGCCGGGTCACGTGTAGCGAAATACAGGAAATAACGCCCCTTGTACTTTGTCACCTCGGCATCAATCGCGCGCCCACACGTCCAGTCCGCCTCCTCTGGGCGATAAATCGGATTGCTACGGTCGGCCACGAATCGGACACCGTCTGACGAGACAGCATGACAGATTGCATCACGCTTGCCCGAACCGTAACTCTGGTAGAACAAATGAACCTTCCCCTCCAATACCAGGGCACATGGGGCACACATACCCTTCATATCAGGATTGCCCACCGACGCAGTGGTTATCTCTCCGACACGGTTCCAGTTAACTAAATCCGTACTGGTTGCCACACCGACACCCCATCCTTCCGTCTTGCTCCAATTCTTGGGAGGAATGGAATAATACATATAATACGTTCCATTGAAGTTTATCACGTGCGGGTCTTTGGAGTAAGGTACTCCGACACGAGAAGTGTCACCAAACATCATCCGCTCTTGTTGTGCCCAAAGCATAAATGGCAACAAGACAGAGACCAACAAAAACAAGGCTCTTTTCATAATATCTCATAAGGTTGAACCCTACAAAGATATTTTGTTTTTTTACTTATTACAAATTAAAAACACTTTTTTAATCCAAATCGTCCATTGGACTTCAGATTAAACTCTTGTGCCTCCCCCGTTGAACGGATCCTTATTATAAGCGAGGATAGATGAAAGGTTTTTTACACGGATGCTCATAATAGAATTTAGATTGAAGGTTTAAGGTTTAAGAGTAGAATGAAGAGTTAGACAATAGGATTAAAACATATAAAGCCGGCTTGTGATTTCCCCCATGGATGCATATAATCCTTGCAAAGAATCCATCTGAAAATAAGGGATGACGATTTTAGTGAGTCGGCTCTCCGTGCGAGACTCAAAATCTGAACTAAGAATCCGGACTGAAAATCTTTACCTGTCTTCCCTTGCTCCTGCCGCCAGATGGTCGGGACAGCGCAGAGCTGTCCCACCCCCACGTAGTGTCTGTCGGGCGTGAGGAAGAAAGGATATTTCACGTTACTCTCTGTGCGGTATTTCTCCATGAAGGGATTGAAGTAGTAGGAGGAATCGTAGGTGGAACCCGTCCACACGGTGTGTGCCTTCACCTTCTCCCCCTTCCCGTTGGTCTGCATGGATCCTGGCAGGCTGACGAAGCCGTCATAGGTGGCCTTGGCACCTGTGCCGAAGGCCACTTGCCGGAGAGGTCAATGTGCTACTGTGCCTCCACGCTTTCCATGCAAGTGGCAAGAAGGAGACAGATGAGGGGCAGGAGTTGTTTCATAGATGTTTTAGATGAAAAGGTTCACATTGGCCTGTTCGGCTCGTTCCATATAGCTTGCCACACCTCCCACGGTG
>JAQXZK010000099.1 GCA_029227175.1 Bacteroidales bacterium
GCTCCTACCCGGGTAGAATTCGGGAAGGGAGCAGAGAAGAAGGTCGCCAAACTCGTTCGGACGTTTGGAGGGAGCAAGGTCCTCATACACTACGGCGGACAGAGCGCCATCAAATCCGGACTGCTGGCTACGATTGAAGGATATCTGCAAGAAGCCGGAATAGACTATGTCACGCTGGGCGGTGTTGTTCCCAACCCTCGACTGTCATTGGTGCGCGAAGGTATCTCGCTCTGTAAGAAAGAAAACATAGACTTCCTGCTGGCCGTCGGTGGAGGTTCGGTCATCGACTCCTGCAAAGCCATCAGCGCCGGCAGATATTATGAAGGAGACGTGTGGGAACTATTCCTGAGACAAGGGAAAGCCACTCGATTCCTCCCTATCGGATGTGTCCTGACAATACCTGCAGCCGGTAGCGAAATGAGCGATGGATGTGTCATCACCAACGAAGAAGGCGGACTGAAGAAAGACTATTGTGTCGATGACTTCCGCTGCAAGTTCGCTATCATGAACCCTGAACGCACCTATACGCTCCCCGCTTGGCAGACAGCATGCGGTATCACCGACATGATGATGCACACATTCGAACGCTACTTCAGCAAGGACGACGATATGGAGATTACAGACTCCATTGCCGAAGCACTGCTCCGTACCTGCATCAGCGAAAGCTACAAGGTTCTGGAACACCCTACCGACTATGCAAGCAGGGCACAGATAATGTGGGCAGGCAGTCTGGCTCATAACGACCTGACAGGATGCGGAACAAGCAGCGACTGGTCTACCCACTTCTTGGAGCACGAACTGAGCGGCATGTTTGATGTCAGCCATGGTGCCGGACTGGCCGCCCTGTGGGGTAGCTGGGCACGCTACTGCCGGGAGGAGAACATGAATCGCTTTGCCCGATTTGCAGTGAACGTGATGGACGTTGCTCCCGACAATCTTACGACAGAAGAGATTGCAGAAGCCGGCATCCGGGCCATGGAAGAGTTCTTTCGCTCTATCGGTATGCCGACCAATATCCATGACCTTATCCATCGGGATATCACGGATGAAGAGATTGCCGAAATGGCAGACAAGTGCAGCGACTACGGACGGAAGACTATCGGCGGACTGAAAGAGCTGACACGGGAAGACATGATAAACATCTATACCCTGGCGAAATAATGTTGCTCCTCGCGGGCTGCATCAGGCAACAGATTTCTTAACTTTGTACAGTTATTAACCCCAAAAAACACATATCCATGGACAGAAGACATTTCTTGAAAACCACAGCATTGGGGGCCGGTGTACTGACCCTCGGTACAGCACCAACAAAAGCTCAGACAACCAAGGCCAAGACACCGCTCGAGGTGAAAGGCTATGTGACCGAACCGGCTAAACAGATTCCGGTTGTAGACACGGCCGACGTAGTGATTGTTGGTGGCGGACCGGCCGGTTTTGCCGCAGCCATTGCCGCAGCCAGACAAGGAGTTTCTGTCCTACTGCTTGAGCGACAGTACTTCCTCGGAGGCCTTTTTACAGGCTGTGGCGTCACCCCTATCATCGACATGTACAGCCCCACCAAAAGCGGGAAGGTACAGGCCATCAAAGGCATCAGCGAGGAGTTATGCAACCGCCTTGACGAAGTACACATGCTCAACTATGAGAACATCCGCCCGAAGGCAGACCCCGAAGCGGCCAAGTATCTCATGGAAGAAATGATTGGAGAAGCCGGAGCCAGGATTCTCTATGGCGTGCAGGTAGCAGAGGTTGTCATGACGGGAGACGCCATCAGTGCAGTCATCCTCGAGAGCAAAAGCGGGCGCGTAGCCGTCAAAGCCAAGTTTGTCGTAGACTGTTCCGGTGACGGAGATGTTCTGGATTATGTCGGTGAAGACTTTACCATATATAAGGATGACATTGGTGCCATGTGGCGCATTGGCAATGCCGAACATGCCAAGAGAGGAAATCCAACAGCAGTCAAGGGCGTACGTACACGTCACACGGTAGGAGAAAAAACGCAGGACGGACTGGACATGTATAACCTCACGCGTATCCAAATCAAGCTTCGCAAACACATGTGGGAAGATGCACTTAATCTCCGCAACAATCCTGACTGTGAGGACCTCTTCCTCTTAGACACCCCGTCAGTGGTCGGTGTCCGCATCACCCGCATCCTCAACAGCGTCTTCAATGTCACAGTTGAAGGAGCCATTAAGGGCAAGAGTTATGACGATGTCATCGGATTTACCGGCTCAGACAGCAACATCAGCTTTGAAGGGAAAGTCTATAAGGCTCCTCAACGCAAAATTTGGCAGATACCTTATCGAGCCCTCACTCCCAAGCGTGTTCCCAACCTGCTGGTTGCCGGACGTTGCTTCGGATTTGAACGCGGACTCACCTACGATTCACGCGAAGTCGGCACCTGCTTCATGACAGGACAAGCCGCCGGAACTGCGGCCGGCATAGCCATCCAGACACGCTGCTCCTGTCGGGAGGTTGACATCAGGCAATTGCAACAGAATCTGCGCTCGCAAAACGTGAAACTCGACTGGTAACCCCACCTTCGACAACCCCATCCGAGCAACGAGTACGTGAGTTCGGATAAAGCAAAATCATTTTAGAGAGGGGCATTTCCGTACAATCCGCTTACATCAGAAGGAGGGAAAGAGCTACGAGCAAAACGGAGATGACTTCTACCCTACGGTTTATGCTGACGGCACACCTGGCATCCCTCAGGGTCAGGATGCGTTCGTTCGTCCCTATGTAGGGTTTATAGAATACCTCTCCAAAGTAATCATGCGGTCCTCCAAAACGGCAGTCAAGAATGCCCGCCAAGGCTGCCTCCGGATATCCGGAATTGGGACTTGCGTGTTTCTTGCCAAAACGGAGCACAAAGGGAATCAGGTCAATCCGCCCCACAGCCAAGAGCATGAGGAATGAGGTCAGACGGGCAGGTATGTAGTTTGCCACATCGTCAATGCGGGCTGCCCAACGGCCAAAGAAGAGGTAACGCGGACTGTGATAGGCAATCATGGAATCCAGTGTGTTGACCATTTTATAGGCCATCATGCCCGGAACTCCCAATATAAGCAGCCAAAACAATGGGGCAACGACTCCGTCGCTAAGGTTCTCGGCCAGGGTTTCAAGAGCGGCCTTGCGGACTTCGTTCTCCGAGAGCTTCATCGTGTCCCTCCCCACTATGCGAGCCACCTGTCTGCGCCCTTCGTCCAGGGAACGTTCCAGCGCCATGAATACATCGTAAACCTCCTTACGCAGCGTCTTGCCTGCCAAGCCAAAGAATATCAAGGCAGCCTGCACAAGCAGACTGACGCCGAAGGAGAGGGAATCCAAAAGCTGAATCAGTACATAAAAGAACAGGTATGTTCCGGCAATCAGGGTTACCGCCATCAAGGCTCCCTTCAACATTCGGTGAGTCCCCTTGTTCAAGAGGGCCTCTCCCCTCGATATGAGTTTGCCGAAATACACAACGGGATGTGGCACGCACTCCGGGTCTCCCCACAGAGCATCCAGCATCCACCCTACAAAGAGGGCTATAATCAAGACTCCATCCATTGTCTTAGGGCTTCTATCAAAAGAATGTTGTGCGGGTGTTGTTGAGTGGCCACCCGGAAGAAGTGTTCGTCCAGTCCCTCAAAGTTGGAAGCATCCCGTATGAGAATGCCATGTTCTTCGGCAAGATACTCTTTCAGTGCCTTGGCATTTCCGTAGCGCATGCGAACCAGCATGAAATGGGTGTCGCTCTGCCACACCTCGAGACCGGCAATCTTACGCAATTCATCCCTCAGAAACTGAGACTCACGCAAGAGTTCCGCCAAGTCAAACGGTTCAGGTTCTTCGCTTAAGAGGAAAAGGCCGGACTCTGATGCCAGCCGTCCTACAGACCAAGGCATACGGTGGGTCTTCACGTGGTCAAGCAGGGAAGCCGCTCCGGTGATATATCCCAACCTTATTCCCGGAACGGCAAAATGCTTGGTCATGGAATGTAACAGCAATACGTTCGGATGATTGTCCACAACCTCCTTCGAGGTAAAAAGTGCTTTCTGCGTGAAGTCTTCGTATGACTGGTCTATGACAAACACCACATCCGGGTTTTCCTGACAGATACGTTTCAGGAAGTCCTTAGGCAGCACTACCCCCGTCGGGTTATTCGGATTGCATATCCATACCAAGTGTACACCTTCCTCTATGCACAAATCAGCCTCTTCATTGCCCGTGAGGTATTTGGAAAGCACACGATGGGCGGACATGCCGGCTGCATCCGCATACTCGGCAAAAGTAGGTTGCACGATGGCGCTTGTCGAGCCATGGAATGTCTGGGCAATTAGATAAATGGCAGCTGTTGCACCACTTGTCACACAAACGTTCCGTACATCGACATGCAGTTTGCCTGCCAATGCTTTCTCCAAAGAGTAAGGCTGCGGCTCCGGGTAAGAACCGATGCAATCCTCCTGTTGCAACAAACGGCTGAGGTGCCTGCGCAAACGCTTATTACTGATTCCATCATAGACATTTGAACTGAAATTTGCTATGATGGGTCTCTCATATCTGTACAAATCGTCTCCGTGTCCTTCAATCATTCTACGTCTGTATTTTGTAGCATTCGGTAAATCGTCTCCATATCTACATATTTGCGTACATGAGCAGCCAGTTTCGAGTATTGTTGGTCTTTAAAGGCCAGATAGTCAAACGTATTTCCAGCCTGACTCAACTTGTCCCGATAAGGTTCAAGGAGATAGTCGACAAACATTGTATTGTCCAGAATACCGTGGACATACGTTCCCATGCAACGGGCATCTACCCGATAACCGTCTCTCGCTCCGTCTTCAAAACAGATAAAAGACCCATCCGGCGCACCATCCGTCGGGGATGTCCGTCCACAATGGATTTCATAGCCTTGCATCCAGTCATCAGAAACCAGACATCCGGTCTTTTCTTCCATCCGGAAGCGAACCTGTCTTGTCTGCTTCCCGCCTTCCATCTCTGTCAATACCGGCAAAAGTCCAAGACCCGGGAGACGCTCAATGGTACCTTCGACATGATTCCTGTCAAGTATCTCACGCCCCATGAGCTGATAACCGCCACATATTCCCAGAATGGTTTTTGACTCGCGACGGGCACGGAGTATTGCTGCAGCCAATCCTTTCCGACGCAATTCATACATGTCATCCAACGTGCTTTTTGTTCCCGGAAGTATGATGATGTCAGCGTGTGACAACTCCTCCGGATTGTCTGTGTAGAATAGATGTATGCGTTCGTCACGCTCCAGTATGTCAAAATCGGTAAAATTACTGATATGTCTCAGAAGGACAACTGTCACATTTATCCTTCCGCGTTGGGCCTGCATAGATTTCCCGGCCAACGAGACGCTATCCTCCTCTTCAATGTATATGTCATTAAAATGAGGCAATACGCCCAGTACCGGAACACCACACAGTTCTTCCATGATGCGTTTCCCCTCGTCAAATAGCCGGATATCACCGCGAAACTTGTTGATGATAATGCCCTTTATCAATTTACGCTCTTCGGGAGGCAACAGCATGATGCTGCCGTATACGGAAGCGAACACGCCTCCCCTATCAATGTCGGCCACAAGAATCACATCAGCCTTCGCATACTGGGCCATGCTCATGTTGACAATATCGTTCCGGCGCAGATTTAGTTCAGAGATGCTTCCTGCTCCTTCCAGCACAATCGGATTATACTGAGTTTGCAGTCTGTCAAAAGCACGACATACCTCAGCTCGGAAGAAGTCCCTCCCCTCTCCACGAAAATACTGGTAGGCCTCACGATTACCATAAGGCCTACCATTTAATATCACCTGCGAAGAATGATCGCTTTGGGGTTTTAATAAAAGTGGATTCATATCAGCCCGACAAGCTATTCCGGCTGCTTCCGCCTGCATAGCCTGTGCACGGCCTATCTCCAATCCGTCAAGAGTCACATACGAGTTTAGCGCCATATTCTGCGCCTTAAAAGGTGCCGGCGTATACCCATCTTCCTTGAATATGCGACAGAAAGCGGCTGCGACAACACTTTTGCCGACATCACTTCCCGTACCAACGAACATCAAAGGATGTAATTTTCTACTCATGAAAGAATTTCCAAGGTGCCTCACCCGCGAGAAATCAATAAACCGTCACTTCTGCAGCAGCTGCCTTACACTTATCACGTAAAGCATTCAGGTCAGCGCCATTAGGAGCGTAACAAAGGACAACGCCCATGCGGCGGTTTACACGAGTAGTGGGTTTCCCGAAAATACGAAGATAAGTATCTGTCTGAGCTGTAACCTTTTCCAATCCGAGGTATTGAGGCCTTTCCTGACTCGCGATAGGAGAAAGGATAACAGCCGATGCACCGGTTCTTTCCTGTGTAATATTTGGAATAGGCAAGCCAAGTACTGCGCGACAATGGAGTTCAAACTCATTCAGATTCTGTGTGCCGGCCATGGTCACCATTCCCGTATCATGCGGGCGTGGAGACAATTCGCTGAAGTATACTCCATTCTTCTCACTCAAGAAGAACTCAACGCCCCAGATTCCGGCACCGGTCAAAGCCTTCGTAACTTTATCGGCCATTCGTTGAGCCTCTTCCAAGAACTCCGGCGATACATATGCCGGCTGGAAACTCTCACGATAGTCACCACCTTTCTGCACATGACCGATGGGTGGACAGAACAATGTCGGCCCATCTTTCTGGGTAACCGTCAGCAAGGTAATTTCACTGTCAAACGCGATGAATTCCTCGACAATCAATTCTTTGATGTCTCCGCGGCTACCACTGCAACCATACTCCCAGGCATGTTCCAGTTCGGCCTCTGTCTTCACCAAAGACTGTCCCTTGCCTGAAGAAGACATCAAGGGTTTCACCACGCAGGGGAAGCCCAACTTCTCAGCAGCCTCCTTCAGTTCTTCAAATGACTTTGCGTAGAAATATTTCGCTGTCTTCAATCCCAGTTCCGTTGCTGCCAGTTCACGAATGGCCTTCCGGTTCATGGTATAATTAACCGCCTTTGCGCTCGGCACCACGTGAATTCCTTCTTTCTCAAAGTCATACAGGCGTTCGGTTCGAATGGCCTCTATTTCCGGTACAATAATATCCGGCTGGTGTTTTCTTACGACAGCCGTCAGCGCTTCTCCATCCAACATGGAGAATATCTCACACTCATCAGCCACCTGCATGGCAGGAGCACCCGCGTATGAATCGCACGCTATCACATATTGTCCTAAACGCTTGGCAGAAATGACAAATTCTTTACCAAGTTCTCCTGAGCCTAAAAGAAGTATCTTTTTCATAGATTGTTTCGTTGTTTTTTTATCTGTTCCTATTTTTTATATCAAGTTAAAGTGCCGTCAACCCTGATGCTGTTCACGCAACAGGTCGTTCACGACCTTCACCGGATTGAACGTAGAGAGTGGAACCTCTACAAATATGGTATTCCAGTCACTCATGGCTCCATTCCAAAGACCGGGGAGTTCAAGAGCTTTCAGTTCCTTGCCATTCTTGGACTTGTAAGAGATGAATCCGGTTGCCTTGTCTACATATTTTGTCAGGTCGAATTTCTTTCCGTCATACCCTTTCACTGCACAAACCAGGTCTACAGGATTAAAGTGAGTTCCCATCTCGAACATCTTTTTCTTTTCCGGGTCGTTCATGTCAATCTGAGAACTTTCGAGTATCTGCAAAGAGATTGTACCATCCGGATTATATGCGAGGAACGGTCCGCCACCGGGTTCGCCCACATTCTTCACCATACCGCATACGCGCATCGGCCTATTCAATTTGTTCTTCAGGTATACGGCCAGTTCGGTGTCTTCCATCCGGTTCACTTCCGGGTTCTCGCAGAACAATTCCTTTTGGGTGAACTGTAACATCTCCATGAGTTGCTCATGTGTGTATTTTCCTGTTTCCAAAACTCGCAGATAGGCAAATACTTTTTGTTGAAGCGCGACAAGCACTCCGGCAATCACCTTCTTATAGGTAATCGTCTCACTCTTCAATCTGTCCGGAACCACATTGTCAATGTTCTTGATAAAAATGACATCTGCATCCAGATCATTGAGATTCTCGATAAGTGCGCCATGGCCTCCCGGACGGAACAGTAACTTGCCATCTTCATTTCTGAACGGAGTGTTGTCCATATTGGCAGCCAGTGTATCCGTGCTGGGTTTTTGCTCAGAAAAGCTGACTTCGTATTTTACGCCATACATCTTGGCATAGGTGCTTGCCTTTTCTTCAACCAGATGGTTGAAGAGTGCTCTGTGTTCCGGAGATACGGTAAAATGAACAAAGACATTTCCATCGCCGTTCACTGCATATAGTGCCCCCTCCACAAGATGTTCTTCCAACGGTGTACGATTGCCGTTTATAGACTTGTGGAATTTCAATAATCCTTTAGGAAGCTGCCCGTAATTCAAGCCTGCCTGTTCCAGCAATGCTGCAACCACCTCCTTATATTTTCCTGCTGCAAGTAAACCGGAGATTCCCATTTTATAGGCATTCTCACAAGCCTTGTCCAGGTCATCATAGAAAGCAAACTGGCTTATTTGATTGAAAAACTTCTTTTCAAAATCTGTCGTCGGCACATCATAATCAGCACCCAGAAACTCAAAAAGGTTTTTAAACATACGACTCGCGGCACCGGATGCCGGTACGAATTTCACAACCTTTTTCCCCGTTTTGACGTATGTATCCCATGCATCCAGACATTTCTGTATCTGTTCCTGAGAAGGGGTCAATATACCCTTTTCAACAGATGCTGCACCAGAAAGTTTCAGATATGGAAAGCCATTTTTAAAATTGGTCAACTGAATATTGAGTTGTTCTTCAGTGATACCTTTAAGTCTTAGCTGGTCTTTGTCTTCAGAAGTGAACATGATGGTAGTGTTTATAGATTAATTATTGCCCAAAAATACAAAAAAAACTTTTCTCACACATTTTACACAAGAGAAAAACCTAACTTTACCGAAAAATTTAGCAATCACAATCGCCATGCAACTAAAAGACTTCTTCAAGGATAAAGAAAAAGGAGAACTCATATCGCTATACAAACGCTTATATAAGCAGACAGGAGACATTCTCCACAAAGACGATAATGCCTTTCTAAGGGAAGATATCGGCAAGGCCATTCTTTGCGGGCAACTGCAAAGAGGCGTTTTTGGGCTGAACCCCGTCATAAAAAACATGCAAACGGCAGTTATTGCCTCCGAAGAAATCGGTGTCAAGCGAGCATCCGTTTTAGGCATCATGCTGCACGACTGCGTGGGCAATGATGAATTATCCATCGAATATGTCCGCACACGATATGGAGAAGATGTCGCCGGCATTATCCATGGATTGAAAAGGGTGCACGACCTTTACGACAAGACCCCGAGCATAGAAACAGAGAACTTCCGCAACCTGCTTCTTTCCTTTGCCGAAGACATGCGCGTCATTCTCATTATGATTGCCGACCGTGTCAACATCATGCGGCAAATCAAGGATTCCGAAAACGAAGAAGCCCGATTGCAGATTGCCGGCGAAGCGGCTTATCTATACGCTCCGCTGGCCCACAAATTAGGTCTGTACAAGTTAAAGAGCGAGTTGGAAGACCTCTCGCTTAAATATACAGAACACGACATATACTATCATATTAAAGAGAAGCTGAACGAGACCAAGGCGTCCCGAGACCTATATATTACCCGATTCATAGAGCCAATCAGGCAGAAGCTCGAACAATCCGGACTGAAATTTCACATCAAAGGCAGGACAAAATCCATCCACTCCATCTATCAGAAGATGAAGAAGCAGAAATGTCCATTCGAAGGTGTCTACGACCTTTTTGCCATCCGAATAATTCTGGACTCACCGGCCGACAAGGAAAAGATTGAGTGCTGGCAGGCGTTTTCCGTTGTAACGGATATGTACCAGCCTAATCCCAAGCGACTCCGCGACTGGCTGAGCGTACCCAAAAGCAACGGTTATGAGTCACTTCACATTACGGTCATGGGGCCCGAAGGCAAATGGGTGGAGGTACAGATTCGGACAGAACGTATGGACGACATTGCAGAACATGGTTTGGCCGCCCACTGGCGCTACAAGGGTGTCAAGGGAGAAAACGGGCTGGATGAATGGCTCGCCTCTGTACGGGAAGCACTTGAGAACAACGATGGTCAAGGAGGCATGGAGGCCATGGACCAGTTCAAGCTTGACCTTTACGAAGACGAGGTGTTTGTCTTTACCCCCAAAGGAGACCTTTTCAAGCTGCCCAAGGGCGCAACGGTACTTGATTTTGCCTTCCATATCCATACCAGACTGGGATGCAAATGTATCGGAGCACGTGTCAACGGACGAAATGCCCAACTGCGCCAAAAACTCCACAGCGGAGACCAGGTGGAAATCATGACCTCTGCCGCTCAATCTCCGAAACAAGACTGGCTTAACATTGTCACGACCTCCAAGGCGCGTACAAAAATCAAGCAGGCACTCAAGGAATTGGCAGCCAGCCAGTATGCCATTGCCCGGGAAGACTTTGACCGCAAGCTCAAGAATCGCAAGATTGAGTACAGCGAGCCTACCATGATGAGACTGATCATGCGTCTGGGGTATAAAGTCGTTACCGACTTCTTTCAGGCCATTGCCGAAGGACGCCTCGACCTCAACGACATCATAGACCGCTACCAGGAGCAGCAACGTCGTGAAAGCGAGCCTGCACCGGAACCTGTTACACGAAGCGCCGAAGGCTATAACCTGACTCCCACAAATACGGTTGACGAGTCGAAGACTAAAGAAGACGTACTCATTATTGACCAGAACCTCAAGGGTATTGACTTTAAACTGGCCAAGTGCTGCAACCCCATTTATGGAGACGAGGTATTCGGCTTTGTCAGTACGGCAGGAGGCATTAAGATACACCGCAACGATTGCCCCAACGCCCACGACATGCGCCAACGCTTCGGCTATCGCATCGTGAAGGCACGATGGGCAGGAAAGGCAAACGGTACCGAATACCCCATTACGCTACACGTAGTGGGCAACGATGACATCGGCATCGTCAACAACATCACCAGCATCATATCCAAAGAGTTGAACATTGCACTGCGCAGCATCAGCATTGACTCGCACGACGGACTCTTCTCCGGAAATCTGACCATCATGATTGGAGACAGCGTTCACCTGGAGAATGTTATCCGGAAACTGCGTACGGTCAAAGGCGTGAAACAAGTCTCCCGACTCACCTCCTGACCCCCGAGCCCTGGCTCCGGCTAAGCGCCGAAAAATAAAGCCTACAACGGCGTTCCGCCACATTTTTCGACCATACACGCCACGTCAAATCCCCGGAAATCGTCCATCACATATTCGCACAACGAACGGATTCTCTCCCGGGGATAGGTAGTGGCCAGTCCTACGACATGCCCTCCCGAGGCCTTTGCCGCCTTCAGGCCGTTGATAGAGTCCTCAAAAATATAAGTATCTGCCGGTGTCGCACCCAGCGTCTTCATGCCCGTCAGGTAGCAATCGGGAGCCGGTTTTGAATGTAGGAAATGCTCTGCCGTAAGAAATGCGGTGAACAGCCGTTTCGCCTCAGGACGCTTGCGGAGCACGGCTTCCATCTTCTGCTCGTTCGAACTCGTGCAGACGGCAGTCCGTATACCCTTTATGCGCAATTCGTCGATGAACCGTAGCACGCCCGGAATATAGTCAAACGTCATTTGAGACTCAAATTCGTATAACTTTCGGGTTATCTCTTCGACCTGGGCCGAACAGCTGCTCCCGAACAAAGACTCGTAAATATGCGTAAGCGTCTGTCCCTTGACAGCCTGCCCGATGCCGTCCCGGTGCAGGTAATCCCTGCCCACCTGCTCCCAGAACTCGGTGTACTGCCCTTCCGTGTCGATGACGACACCGTCAAAATCAAACAAAACAATCATAAGTTTATCTCTTTAGTAATTTTTTTTGCAGATAACGACGCAACGGCTCGTCATAACACAGGAGGAGGAATGTTCCCAGTCCTATCGCAGACACAAAAATTGCAATCGGGGAACTCCATGCCTGATTCCCAAATGGATGAACATCACGGTTTATCCAGTCAATGTAGAGATATATCAGCGGATAGTGACAGGCATAAAGCGGATAAGAGAGACGCCCTATATAGCCTACAAATCCGTTCGAAGCACTCTTCCCGGCCGACTGCCTTGCGGTAATCCAGACTATCGCCGTAAAAACAAAGGCAATGCAGCAGACCTCATAATAGGGATTCAGCCGGCCCATATTGGGCATCCCCATAAGTCCTGTCAGCACCACTGAAGCCAGGAGAAAAAAAAGGCCCGGAGAAAGACGGCGCTTAAACCGTGACAAAGCGGCAGAGCCGTTGAACTCCCTTTCCCGGTAAAGGCGGGCCAGCAGCAGACCGGCAGGATAGGCAAACGCCATTCTCAACAACCCTCCCAACATATTCAACGGATTGGACGACCACCCCATGGCCACACTGCCATCGGGACCCCACGTGCCCATCAGGAGCAAGAGCACGAACGCCACGAGCACCCAGCCCTTCAACCATTTCGTAGACATCCGACGCAGCATCAGCGCGTAAAGTACGCTTCCTATATACTCAAAAAACAACGACCAGAAAGGCCCGTTGAGGGGGAACGACTCCGTATTTCCGCGTACGTCCAAGGCTGTGGGCGATGGCAGCATGAAAAGCGTCAACAGCGTACCGAGCATCAACACCGAGAGTGACACCTGCGTACCGTCCCACTTCACACAACCCTGGAGGCAGAACGCCACTACACCGACCAGCGTACCGGCCACAACCATGGGATGCAGACGTATCAGCCGCCGACAGAAGAACTGCCCTACGCTCATTTTCTTCCAACGCCCGTCATAGGCGTACCCCATCACAAATCCGGACAGAATGAAGAAGAAATCGACGGCCAGGAAGCCATGAAAAAAATGCTGATCGACCAGCTGCGGCTCCACACCAGCCAGCCGGGCCAGCCGCTCTATCTCTAAGTTTTGAGAGAACGCTACAGCCTCAAAGATATGATAAACCAACACAGCGAGGGCCGCCACCCCACGCAAGCCGTCCAGCAACTCAAGCCGCGGCACCGGTACCGATACGCTTTCCTTTTTCATGTGATAATTATGATAATTATTGCACAAATATAGAACGCCTTAATTCCGCAACACTATTACAAATAAAACTCTTTAAGTACCTGAGCAACAAAAAGTTGCCCAGTATTTTGCCATGTCAGATTTTTTTCACTTATCTTTGTGTTGCAAAAATAAACAAGCAAAACTCTGATATGACATGGCGAAGATACAAATTAAATCTGAGCAACTCACTCCTATTGGAGGAACATTTTCGGGTCATGGAGCAATTTGACTCCACATTGTCATCTGTAATCGACTCTACCCTCGGTCTAAAGTGTAGCCTTTTGTGTTGTCGCTTTTCAGCTTCGGTTACGGGTTACGGTTACGCCCTTGACCCTCTAAGGTTGGTCGGCTGGAGCCAGTGGCGGGCGGGAGCGGTTGGGGTGGCTGTGGCTTCGGCGATGAGCAGATGGATGGCTTCCTGCCGTTTCTGGCATTTCTCCAGCCGCTTGACGAGGCGTTCGTAGTCGGGGAAGGCTCTGTAAAGGGTTCCGGGGATGAGGGGTTGCCCGATGGCTATCACGCGGTTTCTGCGGCTGTCGATGAAGGAGTGGCTCAGTCCGATGCAGAACTCCGTGCCCATGACGGCGAGTTTCCTGCAATGGGCGTTTACCTTGACGAGACGCAGGAGGTAGGTTCCTGCGGGGAGCATCCGGTCGGTGGG
>JAQXZK010000100.1 GCA_029227175.1 Bacteroidales bacterium
GCGTATTTGCTTTTCATTTCTTTGCCGGCATTACCAGTCTTGAGAATATTGAGAAATTCGTCCTTATCATTGTCAGTTGCAACCTCAGAATCGATTTTCAGTTGTGTCATATCAGGTTCGCCGAATTCATCAGTCTTCCACAGACATTTCTCAATATTCTGCTTGGTAGAGACAGAGGCTTTATCCTGCATATGACCAAACTTCGAATAATAAGCGCGAAGCAACAACATAAGTGTTGTCAGTCGCTGCTGACCGTCAATAACCTCCATTTTGTCATCATCGTTCTTAAATGTGACAATCGGGCCGAGAAAATACTCGCTATTGCTGTCAAACTCAGTTCTACCTTCGTCAGGAATTGCAAAGGAGAATATATCGTCCCAGAGAGTTCTGCACTCGGTTTCACCCCATGCATATGGTCTCTGATAGTCGGGGATTAAGAAATCCGCCTTTTTGCTTTGAAATAGATCTTTAATTGTTTTTTGATCAACATTTAACTTTGACATAACTGAAAATCCTCTCCATCTTTCTATATTACTGCATAGCTGCCATCCGGAAGCTTAGTATGTTTCAATGTAAATTTCTTATTAAAAAACCTATTCATTCTAAAAGCTATATCCCTGAAATTATACCAGTCGTTTTCTGGAACATCGCTTATATAGAATATGGTATAGCCTGCTTCGTTTTTATGGACACTGATAATCTTAAAGTTATCTATGTTCAGATCCGCTGCAAATTTATATGCCTGCGATATAATCTCGTCCTCTTTTTTCTTTACGTTCGCAGCCTGCTTCTCTTGATTTTCTTTTCTTCGTTTTTTCTTTGCCTTCTCAAGAACTTTTAATTCCTCACGGCGATAATAGCGTTGCCAATAAGGATAGTCTTCATATTTTTCGAAGTAGAAACACTCTTTGGCGATACAATCGTGTTCATTCATTATACTAACTGTAAGAGTGCCCTTGTGGTCAGGATTATGGCAAAATCCAACTATTGAGGGTGTGTCCACTGTAGCATAGGCACCGCCAATCAATCTGACCTTGCGAAAAGGCTCATTTGTTTTAAGATATTCGGTATCTATTTCTGCCAATGGACACACCTCCTTGTGCTTAATCTAAATATTCGAGATACGGTTGCAGTTCATCAACTGCACGGCTGAGATTCCCCGGAATCTGGGTCTCACGGTTGAGAACAGGGATATATTCCTTAATCTTCTGCGCCATTTCCTCAGAAGGGAGGGATATCAAACCATTTCCAATAGCAACTGTCAGACCGAGTTTCTTTGTTTCATCTGTTCTTGCAAAGTGTACGGCAATAATTGTGCCAGCACATTCTTCAATAACACCCTCACCAAAAACACGGTGTTTTACGGTAAGTCCTTTAGTAAGTGATGCCACTATGTAAGCTTTTGCCTCATCAAGCAAGGCTGCATCAGCTTTTGCTTTTTCAACTGCTTCAGCTAATTCCTTAGCCTTAGCGACACGTTCGAAATAAAGCTTTCTTGACTTTGCATTGATAGGGTCGAATGTCATATCGCCATAGAAGTTGTATGCCTGCGATGAATAGATGATATCAAGTGTTAGAATGTGCAGGTTTTCATCGGGGTGCAACTTACGGGTCGTATTTTCGAATCTGCTCATATGAGTCTCCATGAGAGCGTCATTCTTTTTGATCTCCTCAATAAGTTGCTCACACATACGACTGAAGATATCCAACCGGAAATCAGTCATGGGGCCCCAATCTTCATAGAATTCGATGCAATCGGCAAAGCTTTTAGCTTGGCTGGCCTTGTAACCATAGTTGCTGTTCGGATAGCGAAGGAACAGGTACATCATCACGGAACGCTGGTTATTTGTGTAGAGACGGCTATCAGGATAATACTTCTTGCGTAATTCCTCGCTGGATGCAATAAATTCATCTATGACAGCCTGTTTTTCAATGTCGCCAAGGTGTTCTTCAGCAAAGAGCTTTCTAAACATTTCGCGCACAGTTTCGGGCTCTCTGCGAGCAAATTCAACAAGAGCGTAAAACGGAAGTTGCTGGGAACTGTCAATAAGGTTCTCAGACACCTTCCACATATGTGTCAGCATCTCCACAAAGTCCTCTGCATCAACATCGAACTTCTGAAACTCTTGGGCAATTTCCCATTTGTATGTTTCATCGTTCTTTTCATTGTTGAGGATCTCGAAGTTATCGATGTACTTTTTGAAGATGGATTGCAAATTGGTTCTATTCATCCACAAAATCCTTTCCTATTCGACTCCGTGCATACCCATTTTATCTCGTAGGTCGCCCAGACTCTTATCATACTGACTCTGCGATATTGCATGGCGCTCTAAAAACAGATCAAGCGTGTGCTTCTGCCGTAGAAACAGTTCTTTTTTCTTTTCCTCGGGAGAAAGAATCTCCAAAACTGAATTATCTTCCATAACAAAGGGTTCCTTTGCTTATCTTTTCATTCGGAGCACATATGACTTGACCTTGAGCTTGTCCAAGGATTGAATCATTTCACGCGCGTTGCCGGTACGGGTGATATAATGTGGCTCACCGGTCGTGATATATCCTGTCAACTGCTCGTATGGGTCATATCCTCCTTGCTTAAGGGAGGATATGATATGCTCCATAACTTTATTAAATTCTTGCTCGGTCAAGTGATCGCCTCCGGGTATTGCTTAATCTTTTCTTAAGCTCTTATAGAGCTCATCTGCCATAATATCCTTGACTTTCTCATAAAAGTCAGGATCATTAAACAGTTTTTCGAATGTAACTTTATTCTCCATAAAGCACTGAACAACAATGTCTTTGAACTTCTCTGGGAAAAGCGATTTTACAAACATCTCCGGATTGTTATCCTTTGCATATTTGCGGAATTTCTTCACCTCAGTGTCATTCATAAACATCTGATAGATGCTCTCGATGATTACTCTGTCTGAGTCTGTAAAATCACCGTCAAAGCGCTCATTTACTTTTTCAATGATGCTTTGCAGAGTATCATCGACAAGGTGAACGAGCGCTTCGATGGAGATTTCACAGACTCAGACCGAGTTATCATTGAAGGCATCTACCAGATGTTTATGAACGACGCGGATGTCAAGAAGTTCAGAAAGTATGCGAAGG
>JAQXZK010000101.1 GCA_029227175.1 Bacteroidales bacterium
GCCTGAATTCCACGTCTGGCGAATTCAAATTTAAGGAAGAATGGAGTGAAAAGCTTCTGGATGCCTTCAGTCATATCGATATTGGCAAAGCACGCGATAATTGGAACAATCTTCTCCAATTAGTGAATCATCTTGAGAGACGTCAAACTTACCTTGCACTTGCCGATTTGATGATTCAATACCTGGATATGCATGCAGATGGTTTTTGTTTTAATTCCCAAAGCTACTCCCTCTCCCCCAGCCATTTGCTATTTGAACGTGGGGAGGAAAAAAGGGTGTTCTTTATTCAGCATCAAAAGATTCTTCCCTCATATGCGCACACTCTTTGGCCGTATCCTCGCAGTACTGAACTGCAAAAAGCTGGACATTTCTCGGTCATTTGCCAGAGTAATCAGGTCTATAACAACTATACAAAACCCAAGTTTCTCCCGGATAATCTTTCCGCATGGAAAGAAAATTTCAAAATTATTTCTGCGCTCTTGGTCTCGAAGGATTTAGACAGTGTTGAAAAGGAAACCATTCTTTACGATGTGGAAAAAGGAATTGATTTCCCAGAGATTGAATAGAGTTGAGTATGGTGGAAGCATAGGTGCAGACACATTAAACCCAAAGAAGCCACATATCGTCTTGTAAGCTCAAAGAATGAACTTGCGAGACGATATGTGGCTTCTTCAGTAATAACAAATGTAACTAGATGGCCGCCGTGGTCATTTTATATGGTACTTATCAATTTCTTTGCCAACGGGATTGTAAATTTTGGCTGTACGTCCATAGTAATCCACTCTAAATGAGGTACTCAATTCCTCAACTGTTCCACAGTACATTTCCGAACTGACCGAAGGATATATTCTCATTTCTCTTATGAGGGATTGGTGCGAAGGAACTTCCATATCAATAAGCCTTTTACACAGATACCGTGCGACTAAAATCTGCTTTGTTGCTTGATAAGCAGCCAATGGGTCGGTAATTGCTTTTAGATTGTGGTCAACATCTCCATGACCATAATACTTGTTCCGTACTTGCCATACGTGGTGTGCAATTATTTGCAAATCGCGTGAATCGTCAGGAGCTTTGAGGGCAATCCATCGGCATACTTCACTTAGGTTGCCATTTGTCTTGCAGACTGCTTCGCATCCCTGGCAGAACTGAATATATGCTGCGTCTATCAGCCCAGATACCTGATCCTCAAGTCCCAATAGAGTCATTCCTGTTAAGTAATGCCTGTAAGCAACTTGGATATTGGGCGCGGCTGTTTTGTAAAACGAAAAGTCGGATACCAGCTTCTTCTGTGCAATTTCACGTTCTTCAACTTCGAATGCCATTCCACGGCCAAAAGGTCTACGATTGGCAAAGAAAAGTTGTGTGCCATAATTGGTAATGAATTTAATGCTTGTACAGACCAGCGGCGAATCTACACAAATAGAAATTGCTTCGAGTTCATTCAAAACATCTCGAATGTATCCTTCTATACTTTGGCTTAAAGATATCGTTCCCTGGATATCAATGTGTAGCGGTGCATTGGTTAGCGGAGCTTTTTGTACATTTTCAAGAGGATAACATAAAACTCGACTTATATTGTCGGTACTGATTTGAAAACGTCCGCTTAGAAACTCTACAGTTTGTTCGACCATAAGGGTTGGTAAAAGATAGCACTCGTAATGTCCGCTTACATCAGTTGCCGGATTATGTACATAGATGTTATTTACCCAAATATCCCAGTTGCGAAAAGAAACATCCCCCATATGCTTACCTCGTTTAATGCACCTTATCTGGTGTGACTGTTTATTGAATAACAGAGAGTGTGTCCATACCGTGTAATTAGTCAGCACTATTGGAGCGCTTTTTTTGTGAGGAAATATCGTCCTCAAGCTCATGCATTACTGCCTGGAGCCCTAGTCGAATAAGTTCGCTGGTAGCTTCAGAGCGAGTTTGATAACGCCGTTTAAAGCGAAAGTCCTCGATAGCATTGAACATGTCATCATCAACGGAAATCATGTATCTCTGTCTCTTGGTAGCCATAGTACGCTCCCCCTTCACTAAAGTAAAATATATCATATCATGGTGATACACTGATGTCAAAGATACACGGTGGAAATACTTGACAGGTGTATCACTGATACACTATAATAAAAAATGATACACCACGAGGGAGGTGTTTAACAAATGGGTATGGTGCGGAAACGGACCACATTTACTGTTCCAGCAGAGTATAAGGCGGCTCTTGAACGATTGAAGCGGGAAAAGTTTAGTAATCAGAGCCATGCAGAGATGTTCCGGTATTTGATTGGATGCGGATTAAGAGAGGCATCCAAAGAAAACCCAGAAAACCATCAGAACGTAGATTCTGTGTAATATAGGGAAATCCAAAACTGTGGACTGTATGTATCGAAGCAAAGTGAGCAAATAAGAAATGTTCCATATGGAGGGCAAACATGAAATCGAATATTAGAGAATTCACACAGAAGCTCTTTCTTCTAATGGACGCTAAAGACGGCAGTCAGCTTCAGGAACTGGTGGATGAGCTGATGACGGATTTGCAGCTCCGCATCACAGACCGGATCGCCAGAAAGACGGCGGCATGTGTTTTAGCAGAGCGTGCATTTGAAGTTCTCATCCGGGCCTTTGCGGCAGACAGTCGCATGATGGAACACGAGGATAAAGCGCTGTTTCTGGCGCTGTATCGCGTGTTCTATACCGATGAATTTGAGGAGGATCCTCTGCCGCCCACGGAAAACGCGGTGGACCTGCTGCGCAGGATGCAGGCGGAGTTTGGTCGCCGC
>JAQXZK010000102.1 GCA_029227175.1 Bacteroidales bacterium
ATGACAACACTAAAATTAGTTTCTTCGCTTATTCCCCTTATTCTGTGGACTCCGACTCTAATCTTGGTCAGACTCCTGGTTTCAGTGCAACAGATGGTATTACGCTGACTGATTATGAGCATAATGATTCACGTTGCGAGAATAATGTTGACTTTATGATTGCTGCACCACAAAAAGATCAAAAGTACAGCTCAAATACCGAAAAGAAAGGAACAGTTAAGACAGTGTTTTCACACCAGATGTCTCAGGTTAATTTCACAATAAAGAGAGATGTTTCCATCGCTGAACAAGTGAAACTTTACTTGACCTCTGTAGAACTTGTAGATGTTGATAGAAAAGCTGATTTCAAAAGCCTTCCTAATCCTGCTTGGACTTTGAAGAATGATGCGACTGGTTACATTGTTAAATTCCCTGATTTAGCTAAAGGTGAGAATGGTACTGAATATGCTGATGACCAGATACTTGTTGCAGAAGCAAAATCTTCAACTCCAGCTACAATGCTTCCTCAGACCCTTACAGGTGAGTCAACAACTAAAGTAATTAAAGTTACTTATAAGATAGACGGAACCGGTGTTGCAAAGGAAACTGTAACAAGAGAATTAAAGTTCACTGCTGATTGGGTAGCAAATACGAACTATAAGTACAATCTGACAATCAAGATGAACGAAATCCTCTTTGAACCTTCTATTTCTGCAGACTGGTCTCCAGCTGCTGAGCAGAATATCGAAGTGAAACCAGCAGAATAATCATACCCCCCAATCCAACCCCCAAAGGCTGGCCAAGGCAACTTGACCAGCCTTTTTCCAGCCTCGTCATTGCCGGCCCCGACCGGCAATCCCAAAAGGAAGAGACGCCCGATCAGGTCGGGCGTGACGTGTCCTCGTACGTGCGTGACGTATCCGAGTTATTGCGTGACGCAGTACAGGTGCGTGACTCAGTGCCGTACGGGCGATTACAGGTAATTGTTGATGTCTTTATCGTGGAGAATTGTATTGAGACTGCCTTTCCTTACGATGACAAATTCATTCTCGTAAGGATGATTCTCGCTGACCCTCTTTGTCCTGAAGGTCTGATAAGCAATACCCAGAAGATTCTTTACTCGAGAATCCTCGTACATTGCTGCCGCTGAGCCAAAATAAAAGTGATTGTGAGTCTCTTTTACCTCAACGTGGATAATTGTTCGGTCTTGTTTTAACATTGCTCTTGCTGAAGGCAAATGTATGCCCTTTTGAACAGATATGCAAAAAAAGTAGATAATATTTTTGCTGTACTCTACAAATATGCTATATTTGTATTCAATTATAAAAATATTGCAATAATATAACCAACTTACAATGAATACGACAATTACTGATCGAATTATCGACATCTTTAATTCCAACCTGCCAATCATTGGAAGTTGGGGCTCAAAAAACTATGAATCCATTGAAGGCGGCATTGAATTTCAAGTGAATGGGCTTTTGTTTTCAGGCACTATACAAATTGTTGAGTCGGGCAGCCAAGAGAATTTCATTGTGCGACAACTCGTTGATGCGAGCAGAACTGTCAAGGAGCATTTAGATGTTCCTCAAGATAAGTTGGTCCAGGCAATCGATGAAATTGTAGAAAAAAATTGTACGGAAGAAGAGTATTCTTCTAGAATTTTTTCATTGTACAATTGGTGACAACATTACCTGGATAGGTGCATTAATGTGCTTATTATTATATGCAACAATGAATACCGGAGATCTATTTGCCAGCTATATTACCCCAGGAACGGAGAAAAATGGTTATATTTGCTCAAATTTGTTTGAGATGACTCCAGACCTGTTAAATACTGATTATGTTTTTTTGCTTGGAGATTGCCTAACAGTCCTCAAGGATATAGACGACGAAAGTATAGATTGTGTTATCACTTCTCCTCCGTATTGGGCGATGCGTATATATGATAATGCAGAGGACGTGAATGAGGTCGGCAATGAGAAGGACTATCGTGACTATGTCAAAAAGCTCACGGAGGTCTTTCGTGAGGTTAAAAGGGTGCTGAAGAAATCGGGCTCATTATGGCTTAACCTGGGTGATAAGTACAACGACAAAGCGTTAATGGGAATGCCATGGCGGGTTGCACTTTCTCTTATGGATGAAGGCTGGATTCTTCGAAATGATGTCATATGGAGCCAAATGAAAGGAACTCAAAGCTGTAAAGATCGTTTACGGGACAGCTATGAGCATGTCTTTCACTTTGTTAAGAGTAAGAAATATTACTACGATGACGAGGCTATTCGCATAAAACCAACGTTGAAGCCAAAAGTTAATGAAAATACGACTGTTTCGGCTACTGGTGTCAGCGGGAAGAAATACAGAAGCCAAATTATTAACAGTACCGTATTATCCGAAGAAGAAAAACAGAATGCGTTGGACGCATTAGAAGAAACTCTTGTTAAAATTAGACGTGGAGAAGTCAATGATTTTCGAATGACAATACGAGGTTGCCAACGACCATGGCACAGTGATAATACTAAAGTCAGTGGAAGGGCAAAAGAACTCAAGGAGAAAGGTTT
>JAQXZK010000103.1 GCA_029227175.1 Bacteroidales bacterium
AAGACCAAGACTGGGCGAGGGGATAGCATGGACATCCAGGAGGCCGAAGAGTTCCAGACCAGCAAGTTCTTCTGTAAGACCGACTTCAATATGGAAGAAATTGGCAAAGAGGAAACCGACTACGCCAATTATCCCTTGCCGAAGTTCTATAACTTCCCTTCCGTAGAAGCCCGAGAGCGTATCCTCTATGCCAACTTCCTGAAAGTAAATAAGGAAGTCAAAGACATGATCGCCGAAATCCAGGAGTTCAATAAAAAGTAGTCAGATAATGCAGTCAGGCTTTCGCTTGGCTGCGTTATCCGATTATTTACTTACATAGTATTTGTCTGTATTCCTCAAATTCGCTTGGCATGTGCGCCTTCATGTATGCCATTTTATAGCAGAACAATGCGCGACCCCTGAAGAACTTGCGACTGCTCAAGGTTCGCGAGCGTAGTTCTATCTCAAGTAAAACAATACGGATGGCTATCTTGTATTGTTCTTTTTCTTCTTCAGACAGAGAGTCTATATATTCAAGAATATCCTCCTTTTGTTCTTTCCAAAGCAACATTCCTCTTGTGTCGCTGAGCACGTCTTTCATTATTGGCATCTCAACGAACCTTGGATATGAAAAGGGCTTGATATGCTCAAGTTTGATATAGGTGTATAGGTATGGATTGATTGCCAGGCCATGACTCATGGCAATGGTAGCCGTAAGTTCGTCAAAGTTCTTAGGCTTGACTTGCAGCAGGTCATACTTGTCCCACTCAGACTCCATCATAAAGATGCCGTCAGTATCTGCCCTTTGGAACAGCTCGTATGTCTCCCTGTCGTCAAGTGGAATGTTGTCAAAATCAATTTTTCCAGCAGCGAAGGCGAGCATTTGCTTAGCCCTCTCATCGTTCATTCTTTTCATACGCGTTCTCTTTCTATTATTACAAACAACTTATTGAACTTTACTATAGGGCGACCAAGGTAGGTCGAGGTGTTGTAACCATTGGCTTTTGCCCATTCTACAACTCCGTTTCGCCACTCCTCAGGGTAATAGATTGTCAGTATCTTCTTCTCAATCTGCTCCTCCCAACTCATGGGGTCAGCCTTATGGTCGACTTCTGATATTCTGGCTATACCCAAGGCGATTGCTACAACGCTTGTGCAAAAATCACCCTTGTCGGTGGTAGGTTCCACATTCAGGTCTCGTTTGATACCCTCGGTGAGATTCTTCACGCCAAGAATATCATCTGTGAGTCCTAACTCTGCGATGACGTTAACTTCGGCATCGGCAAGCACATGAAACGTGTCACTATCCGCGCGGCCCAGCTGTCGGAGTCCAAAGTGGGTCTGGAACTTGAGAGACTCTACGGCACTCTTCTTTTCGAGTTTCTCTCTGTGATTCTGATTCTTCTTCTTTGCCATATTTCGTTTGTTGTTTGAATTCACCTGCAAAGGTATTCTGTAGATATGCAAAACTACTGCATAGGTTATAAAAATATTGAAATTCGTGAAATTATTTGCAGGTATGCAGTGTTGTTGCATACATATTATGTACCTTTGCACCAGATTCACCACAATATACAAATAAGAAGATGATCAGCAAGACATTCAACCGATACATCTGGCTGCTGAATACACTGCTACAGCAGAAAAGGCTTACCTTTGAAGAGATAAGCAACCGATGGAGGGACAGCTATCTGGGCGATGGCAAGCCTCTTGCCTTGCGCACTTTTCATGTGCATAGAGATGCCATAGCAGAGTTGTTTGGCGTTGAAGTGAAGTGCGACACTTCGACGTACGAATACTACCTCTCTTCTCCGGGTGAGTTGCGAAGCGACCGTACCCGTCAGTGGTTACTCAACTCTTTCACCATATCTAATATGATAGAGGCTGGCCACAACATGAAGGACAGAATACTCTTCGAGGAGATACCTCGCGGCACTGAATATATCCAGACGGTCATTGATGCGATGCAGAGTGGAAAGGTATTGCAGATAGACTATCAGCCTTTCGAGGGAAATCGAGCTACCTATCATCTCCAGCCGTATGCAATGAAGGTGTATAACCAAAGATGGTATGTAGTGGGCTATATGCCGGAAATTGGTGGCATCCGCAATATCGCCCTCGACAGGACTCTTGAAATGGAGAAGACTGATGAAGACTTCGTGGTGCCTGACGATTTCGATGCGGAAATGTATTATGCCCATACTGTCGGCATATTCGTCAATGAAAACCTGAAACCGCAGAAAGTTGTTCTCCGAGCGTACGGAGTGCATGTTGATTATATGCGTTCGCTTCCTCTCCACTTTTCACAGAAAGAGATTAAGACAATTGATGGAGAATATAGCGACTTCCAGTTTAGCCTTTGTCTTACGCCAGAATTGACGACAAAGATTCTCTCGATGGGCGAAAAGGTTGAAGTAATAGAGCCGGAGGTGTTAAGGAAAGAGGTTCTCAAACGTCTATATAGTACAATTAGGCGTTATTCTGAAAATAAAATAAAGATATGAGAAAAAGACAACTATCATCATCTTTTTTAAAGATGCTACTTGAGGGAAACTATCGTCCTGTTTTGAAAATGATAAAAGAGGACGATACAATTGATATGGAAATGCGTGGTGACTCTGTTATCATATATTATCGAGGTGGCAAGCTTTTTGAACTGTATGAAAACGGCACACTTATCCCGTTGGATAATCAATACGGAACAACCCAAAGCGTGCTGAGTATCGACAACGTCATTAGTTATTGTCAGGAGGCAAAATATCTCATAGACAGATATCAAACTTCAACAAAGAGGAATCTTGGCGAGAAAGAAATTTCTCAGAGGATTGTTCTTGAGAATAACTATTCTCCATACTCCATTGACACCGATTATTTCATCGTAGATATGGAGTTCAATGATGGCAAGCAGTTCGACTTGGTGGCATTAAAATGGGAATCTACATCTTCTGCACATAAAACGAAACGGTGCACACTTGCATTGATAGAAACCAAGCAGGGCTATTCAACACTGCGTTCAAGCAAGGATAATCCCGGTATTAACCGCCACTATTCAGACTATATAGAATTTGTAAAGTCAAGTGGCATCGAGGATTTCAAAAATGATATGCTTGAAATATTTAAGCAGAAATGTATTCTTGGACTCATAAATGGAATAAATGGTAAGGATGACAAGCTAAAGGTTGATAAAGATACACAATTTCAACTGTCAAAAGACATCGAATTTGTTGTAATACTTGCTAACTACAAACAAGCAAGCGACAATCTTATCAACGAACTTGACGAGATGCCAAAAGACAATGTTTGCAAGTTTTCGGTTTCATCCTTTATGGGCTATGGCCTATTTTCTAAATCAATTTTCGATTACACAGAATTCAGAAAACAAATACTATAGCAAAACATGAACATCAAAATACATAGAGGACTTGACCAGATAGGTGGGTGCATCACCGAGATTTGGACAGACACTTCCAGAGTCTTCATCGACTTTGGACAGAACCTCCCTGGCATTGGTGAACCTTCGACACCTGAAGAGGACGAAGCGATGGTGGAAGGCATATTCGCTAATAACAAGAAGGAACACGTGGCAGTATTCTATACCCATGGCCACGAGGATCATGTTGGCCTCTTTACCTATATCCCTGATGGCGTAGCCCAGTATATGAGTGAAGGAACTAACTCTCTGCTATCAATCAAATACGGAGTTCTGTACAAGGGTGCATTATCGATAGTCATGGATTTATTAAAGGTGGAAGGTTTCGACAAGGAATATAACGATGCCATGGTTCAATTTGTAGATGCTGACAACAAGTGCAAACATCTAAGATGTGTTGACACATGGCAGAGAACTCCGCCAAACAAAGTTCCTGAGCCAATCGTTGTGGGCGACATCAAAGTGACTCCATTTTTCAACTGCCATAGTATATACGACTCTCACATGTTTCTCATAGAGGCTGATGGGAAGCGCATTTGGCACACCGGTGACTATCGCGAGCATGGCTACATGGGGAAAGGTCTATTCCCGACTCTTCGGAAATACGCCACTGATATAGACGTACTCATTACCGAGGGCACGATGCTGAAACGTGAGGACAAATGCATCCATGAGCGAGAAGTATCCCGTAAGATGGCGAGCGTGATGCAGGCGTTCAAATACGTCTTTGTGCTTGCCTCTGCCACAGACATTGAACGCCTTGCTGCGATAAAGGAAGCAGCAAAGAAGGCAGAGAAGCCCCTGTGCATCTGGTCAGTGTTTATGAAGGAAACGATGAAGTTCTTCACAGAAAGGGAATCGAAACAGTCAAGAGGCTTATTCTCATTTGACCCTCTATTCTATAGTGACAGGCTCTATGGTAAACTGAAACGCAGAGGCTTTGCCATGGTTGTAGGAACATCACAGATGGATAGAGTCAAGGAGCTTATAGGCAAACTGCCACAAGAGGAGACCTTGCTCATTTACTCATCCTGGGATGGCTACTACAAGATTCCGGAGCAGGTGGAGGCCAATTCCAAATACAAGGATTTCCGCGATATGTTCCATAATGTTGTGGATATCCACACCTCCGGCCATGCCGACAAGGCCACCATCAAGAAAGTAATAGAAACCGTTAAACCCAAGGAAGTTATCTGTATCCATAAGGAAGCAGATGCGGAAATATAAATTACAAAGCATATGAAAGTTGAAATCTCGAAAAGGAACATTATCACCAATGTAGAGCAGTGGCATCAGTTTGCTCCTCCTAAAGACAGTGATAAACATTGGAAAGAAGGAAGAAGTGCAATGTCATTAGCACAATTTATGACTAATAGTAAGCAAATAAAAAAGCTTGAGGATTTATTAAAAGAATGGGGATACGATACTTCGGGAACAATAAAATGTACTCCTGAAGCAAATACAAATCTGCCAGGTACAGGTGGTGGCAGAAACCACGACCTACTAATGGTTGGAAAAGATTTTGTTGTAGGTATAGAGGCAAAAGTTACAGAAACTTTTGGTAATCCTATATCTATGGAACTTTTCGGTGCTACAGAAAATAAGTCTCTCCGAATTAATACGTTAGCAAAGGATTTGTTAGGATGTGGAGTAAACGAAAAGAATGAGCATCTGAGATACCAACTACTTACAGGTATAATGGGCACTTTCTATGAAGCTAAAAGTAAATCAAAACCAAAGGCGCTATTCCTAGTTATTGTTTTTACTGATGCCATAACTTCCAAGGATTATAAAGTCGTACAAAACAACAACAAAGATTTTGAGGAATTCTGCAAATATCTAGGTTTGACTAGCGATGGAGGAGAGATAGAGAGAGACGGTATTAAACTCGATATTAAGAAAATTGAAATATCATTGGCTGATTAAAATGAGCCTAAAATTCCTTCAAATCTCTGATACCCACAACCGACATCGGCAACTGGCTAACTTACCAGCAGCTGATGTCATTGTGCATTGTGGTGATTTTACCGAAAACGGAACAGAAGAGGAAGTTCTTGATTTTCTCAACTGGTTTATCGAACTTCCCTATGCCCACAAGATATTTGTTACGGGCAATCATGACCTTTGCCTATGGGATGCAGAGAGCATAGAAGATTTACCCGAAAATGTCCACTTTCTGCAGGACAAAGGTTGTGAAATTGAAGGAGTTAGATTCTTCGGTATAGCCTACAACCATTCAGAACGTCTGATACCTAATGACGTGGACGTACTCGTGACTCATGAACCACCCACAATGATTCTTGACGAAAGCAACAACACTCATTGGGGAAATCTACCATTACGGAACAGAGTCCAGGAAATCAAACCTCATTATCATTTGTTCGGCCATGCCCATGATTGTTATGGCACTCAGAAACTAAACAGCATTGTGTTTTCTAACGGGGCAACATTCGATGACACATTTACGATATGCCATAGCCCCAAATTGTTCATTTACAACAGACAGACATAGAGCAATCATTCAACAAGAAATGAAAATAGCCTTGCACTCTCTCGTAGGAGGAGGATGCAAGGCTATCTTTTAGTTCACTCAACCAATCTTCTCGCAATTGAAATGCGAGCTGTTCATGTGGTGGAGGTCAATCTCGATGCCATACTTGCTCATGAATAACTGAGCAAGCATAGGCTGTTCACGGGACATACCGATAGGAGGCGTGGTCGAAGTGGTACTTGTCTCCACGAACATGCCCTTTTCAAGGCGTTGTCTCTTGTTCTTA
>JAQXZK010000104.1 GCA_029227175.1 Bacteroidales bacterium
TCTCAGAAGATGAACCTCTTCGAAATCTTCAAGCAGAAATGTGGATGGAGTGACTACGAAGTAAAGAATAATGTGAAAGTGATATAAAACTAATGAAGAATCCTACGTTTATAAATAGAGATGGCATGATTGCTGATAGGGATTATATCAATTGGCTACAAGACATAAAGCAACGCTTTCGTAATGCTCAGTTAAAGGCGGTTGTTCGTGTAAACACAGAAATGCTGCAATTCTACTGGAGTGTAGGTAGGGATATGCACAATATGCACATTGAGGAGCGATGGGGTGAAAGTGTAGTAAAGCAGTTTGCACTTGATATGCGCAATGAATTTCCTGGCGAACAAGGATTTTCTAACACCAACGTTAAGTACATGAGACGCTGGTATGAATTTTATTTTGAGAGAGTTATAAATAGTCAACAGCTTGTTGACCAATTTGTGGATGAATTTGGTCAACAGCCTGCTGACCAGCTAACAATGCCAAAAACTTTTGGGATGATTCCGTGGGGACATCACATATTTATAATGTCAAAAGCGAGTACACTTAACGAGGCATTATTTTATATTCACAAAATAATAGAAGGAAACTGGAGTCGAAGAGTACTAGAAGATAATTTCAACAATAAACTATATAAATCTCAGGGAGCAGCTTTGACTAACTTTGAAGCTCGTCTTCCTGCAACACAAGGTAAATTGGCTGTGGAAATATTGAAAGACCCATACAATTTCGATTTCCTTACAATGAAAGAAGGGTACGACGAAAAAGAACTTGAGGAAGCTCTGATATGTAATATTACACGCTTTCTTTTGGAATTGGGCGAAGGATTTGCTTTTGTTGGTAGGCAGAAAGAACTTCGTATGCCAGATGGTACATCATTCTTTCCTGACCTGATTTTCTACCATATTCCTCAAAAACGTTATGTTGTAATTGAATTAAAGGCTGTGAAATTCTTACCCGAATTTGCAGGAAAAATAAACTTCTATGTGACAGCTGCAGATAAATTGCTGAAGGGAAAGGATGACAATCCAACTGTAGGACTTATTATATGCCGTAATTATGATAAAACTGTGGTAGAATGGTCTTTGCAAGATATAGAGAAGCCACTTGGGGTAGCATCTTATCAGTTGAAAGAAGTAGTAGATAGAACTATTGCAGAATTATCGTTAAAAAACAATAGCGAAGAGTAATTATGAAGCTACAATTCAAAAATCAAAAGTTTCAGTCGGATGCTGCTAAGGCGGTTACTGATTCGTTCATAGGACAGAAGAACTCTGCCTTGCACGAATATACTCTTGATATGGGTAGCGATGGTCAGGGTGCTTTCTTCGATGTGGTAGGTTTCCGCAACGCTCCACTTAACATTGACAGCATACAACTGACGGAGAACGTGCGCAATGTGCAGATACCTGCTCAGTTGAAACCAAGCAATAACGTGGCACCACGTGGCTTGCGACTAACGATTGAAATGGAAACCGGTACAGGTAAGACCTATACCTATATCAAAACAATGTATGAACTTAATAAGCTCTACGGATGGAGCAAGTTCATCATTGTTGTTCCTTCTATCGCCATCCGTGAGGGTGTCTGCAAGTCATTCAACATCATGAGCGAGCATTTTGCATCAGAATATGGTAAACGTATTCAGTCGTTTGTCTATGATTCTAAGCAACTGACGAAGATTGATCAGTTCGCCAGCGATAGCAATATGCACGTCATGATTATCAATACACAGGCTTTCGCTGCGCGTGGTGAGGATGCTCGTCGTATTTATATGCGCCTCGATGCCTTCCGCTCACGAAAGCCTATTGATGTGATTGCAGCCACGAATCCTATTCTTATCATTGACGAACCTCAATCAGTTCTCGGTGCAGACAAAAAGAATGCAACACGCGAGAAGCTGAAGGAGTTTAATCCATTGTTCACTCTGCTCTATAGTGCAACCCATAGAGCTGATGATATCGTGAACATGGTGTATAGGCTCGACGCCATGGATGCTTACAACAAGAAGCTGGTGAAGAAGATTTCAGTGAAGGGTATTGAGCAGAAAGGCTCTACCGCCACCAACGGTTACTTGTATCTTGAAAGCATCGAACTCTCAGAGGGAAATCCTCGTGCTCGTATCGGGTATGACAAGAAGTGGGCTAATGGAGTAAGGCAGGTATCGGAACTCGTGTCCGATGGCTTTGACATCTACCAAAAGTCCGGGATGTTAGAAGAGTATTCCAATGGTTTCCGCATTGAGAGTATTGATGGTTATGAGAGGTCTGTACGCCTTTTGAACGGCACTGTTCTTCATGAGGGTGAGATGATTGGCGCAGTAAATGAAGCTGTAATACGTCGTGCACAGATAAGGGAGACAATCAAGTCACATATCGAAAAGGAACGGAAACTCTTCAAGATGGGTATCAAGTGCCTGTCTCTTTTCTTCATCGACCATGTGGACAACTATCGTTTGTATGAAGCTGGAGGTGTTACAAAAAATGGCATCTATGCAGACATCTTTGAAGAGGAGTATGAGAGCATCGTCTACTCTATGCAGCTGGAATTGTTTGAAGATGAATCTGACTATGTCAAATATCTGAGAAAGTTTACAGCTGACCAAGTTCATAACGGTTATTTCTCACGTGATAAGAAGGGTAATTATGTTCAGCCTTCAAAGACGGAGTTAAGGAACGAGAGTAGTTCTGATGTGTCAGCATACGACCTTATCATGAAAGATAAGGAGCGTCTGCTGTCATTTGAAGAACCAACACGTTTCATCTTCTCTCACTCGGCATTGAAAGAGGGCTGGGATAATCCTAACGTCTTTCAGATTTGTACACTCAAAGACAGCGACAACCAGACGAAGAAGCGTCAGGAGGTAGGTCGCGGTATGCGTCTTTGTGTGAACAAGGATGGTGAGAGACAGGATGAGAACGTGCTGCATGGCAGTGTCTTTGACGTGAACGAACTGACAATCATCGCAAGTGAATCGTACAATTCATTCGCTGCAAAACTGCAGACGGAGATTGCGGAGGCTGTCGGAGATCGTCCTCTCAAAGTTGAGCCTTCTCTTTTCGAAGGCATGGTGCTTACCAATGCAGGTGGGGAACAGAAAACTGTGGACACACTGGAAGCGAATTACTTGTTTGCTGCCTTGGCTGGCAAAGGCTATGTAAATCGCCAAGGTCAGCTGACACAGAAATACCATGACGAGAAACAGCAGGGGACACTGGACTTCGGTGAGGAATTCAATGACTTCAAGAAGGACATCGTCAAGAAGCTCGATTCTGTATTCAACCCGAACACTGTCAAGCCAGAGAATGCTCGTCAGGTGCGGGAGGCTAAGTTTGATGCCCAGAAGTTTGAACGAAAAGAGTTCCAGGAACTGTGGAGAAAAATCAACCATCAGACATACTACACCGTGAATTTCAAAACGGATGAGTTGATTGAAAAAGCTGTGGCTCAGTTGGACGCTCACCTGCACGTCACGGAAATATCTATCAATGTGGTAAGTGGTACGCTAAACAAAATAGGCAGCAAGAACCAGTTGGAGGCTGGCAATGCCATGAAGATTACAAGTTCTGAAACGAAGACCGTTCATGAACTTGTCGGCTCTAATGTAAAGTATGACCTGATAGGCAAGCTCGTTGAAGATACTCAACTGACACGACACGCTATCGTGACAATCCTTCAGAAGATTAGACCTGTAACTTTCAATCAGTTCAAGGCTAACCCTGAGGATTTCATCATCAAGGCAGGAAACATCATCAATGAGTGTAAGGCTATTGCAGTCATCGAACATGTGAAATATCACAAGTTGGATAAGCAATATGAGTCTGACATATTTAGTAATGCTACATTGAAGGGAAAACTCGGAGTTAATGCTATGGAATCACAGAAATCGCTCTACGACCTTGTAGTAGTCGATTCTGTGGGTATTGAAATGGATTTCGCCAAAGCTCTTGAAATAGAGTCTGACGTGGTTGTATATACTAAACTACCCGGCGGTTTCTATATCAACACGCCTGTCGGTCATTACAATCCCGACTGGGCTATCGTATTCAAGGAGGGTTCGGATATCAAGCACATCTATTTTGTAGCTGAGACAAAAGGATCTCTCTCTGAGTCACAACTACGTGAGTCTGAGAAATCAAAAATAGAATGTGCTCGCCGCCATTTCAATACGATAGCAGATTCCTCAGTTTCATACGGTGTGGTTACAAAGTATTCTGAATTGAGGGATATTATAACAAAATAAGTTTAATATAAAAGGGTCATAGGGAAAGGGTCATAGGGACAGGTACATTGGTTCACTCTTTAGGGTCGATGGGCCTGTCCCTATGATTCGTATTGTCTGTATATCCTGCAGACGTTAACGAAAACAGACGACATATACACGTTGTCAGAAGGGGTAGTAAAAAATCCCATCGTGGAAACACGGTCGCTAAAATATGAATAGAAAGGATAGTATTATGTGTAAATACAAGGATACTGACTTAGGAATTAAGAAACTCGACTTCAATGTCAAGCGAGGTGCAATGGCTGTGTTCCTGACGGATGGTCGTGAAGTGATTGTCCCTGTGAGCATGTTCCCCGACATTAAGAAACTGAGTAAGGCTCAACGAGAGGATTACATGATTATGGAT
>JAQXZK010000105.1 GCA_029227175.1 Bacteroidales bacterium
CAGTGTGAACGCCATTCGCTTTTCTGACGGCGGATATCCTGACGGCTACTGGGAGATTTCCATTCAAAGGAATGAATCCTCCATCAATCTTGATGTGTGTCCTAATTCCATTGAGGGGCTCCACTTTAGGCGAGAAATGAGTGAAGAAGAGTGGCATGGCCTTATCTGGTCACTGTACATGGATTTGTTGCTGCACGAATGGAAAAGGAGTTATAACAATCCTGATATTCTCGATGGGGAGCAGTGGGAGTTGAAGATTAACCTTACAGATGGTCACAAACGACTATATCATGGGTCAAATGCATTTCCACCGCTGTGGACGGATTTAGTGGCGCTGTTCCGACCCTATTTGCAGGAAGCGGATGCTGCGTTGGAGAAAGAGAGGTAGCTATGCGGTTCTTTTTATGGTGTGTTGGTGTATTCCTGCTTATGATTATGCTGGCGCTGTTCCTGGCGTTTATCATACCAAAAATCCTTTGAGCTACTCCCTTCATAAAAGATTTGAGGCATGATAAAGGCCAGAAGTCCGTATGGGCTTCTGGCCAAATTATTACTTGTTATGGCTCATTGCTTTGAGCATTTTCTGTGCAGCTTCTTTCTGCTCTGGTGTTAAAACAACCCAGCTCTCAAACAAATCTTTCAATTCCGGAGTTAGCTCCACCATTTCCTGCTCGGCAAAAAACTGCGACAGGGTGATGCCAAATCCATTGCAAATCGCTTCCAAGGTTGCAATAGAAGGCACAGTGTTGCGTCGGAATATGTTACCAATTGTGGACTGCGCCAATCCGCACTCCTTTGATAATTTGTATTCTGTCCACCCGCGTTCTTGCAGCAACTGATGGAGACGAGCGTGCATGTCCATAGCATCACCACCTTCCTCAATAGCATTTTACCCCCAAGTTGAGTTGCAAAATACTTACGACTTGAAGCGTAAATGCATCCATGCTATGATGTACCGGAAGGCGGTGTGCGGAATGACAGAAACCGAAAAGCGGCAACATAGAGTTTGTTTTACAGGCCACCGGCCAGAGAAGCTGACGGTGCCAGAAAGCATAGTAAAACGGGAACTGGAAAAGGAAATCCGACTTGCAATCGCCGATGACATGGCGGTTTTCATTTCCGGCATGGCGCGAGGGGTAGACTTGTGGGCGGCAGAAATTGTCCTGAAAATCCGGGCTGAAGGTCAGGGCATCAAATTGATATGCGCCTGTCCGTTCAATGGCTTTGAGAATAGTTGGGGTGCTGCTGTAAAGGAACAGTATCGTTCCATCCTTGAAGGGGCAGACCTGGTTCGCTATATCTGCCCCAAGTACACCAGAAGCTGTTTTCAAATCCGCAACGAGTGGATGGTGGACCACGCAGCACGGGTCATTGCTGTTTTCAATGGAACTCCAAGTGGAACTAAAAATACTGTTGACTACGCAAAGAGGGTTGGCATTCCTGTTCGAATCATACATGGTTAACATGGGGAATAGGACAATGATTAATGGCATAAAGTTGGGGACAGCCACCTTGCAGTTGCTCGGCTATTGCTTGGTGGAAATACTGCCGATCGTGGAGCGCGTGGTCTCGAGAGCCAAGGTGAAGAGAAGCCAGAAGTCTGGATAGTAGACTTCTGGCTTTTTTGATAGTGGCGATTATTTGCGCTTTTTCTTTTGTTTCTGATCGCGGAGTTTGACCATATAGTCAAATGCCAGCTTTTGAATTTCCTCTACTTCGAGGAAATCAAGAGTTGTGACTGCGGCATAATGGTTTAAATACTTTTTACACTCACGGAAATACTCGGTAATTCCCTCGTTGTCATCCAACAGTTCCTTGAAATCTCGTATGGCAAGCAAGACGCCCTTGATTCTGTTAAAATTCATTCTATTCAGAGTGTCCATGACATCAGTACAGATGGTCTGATTAGTGAAGAGAATCTTTGTCAAGGCATACTTGTCATGAGCATTTTCGTCATATGTCAAGTGACCATACCACCAGAGCCTGGAGAGCGCATTATCATTTAATAGGCTGGAAGATCCAGTCACAAAGTAACGGGTTTTTATTGTGTTTGCTCGAGCATCGGTCATCCAACGATCACGGATATATGCGCTATACTCTGGAACTGCATGGCAGAGGTATGTCCACATGTACTTGTTAGAGGCTTGTAAGGGAGTTAATCCCTTAAATGCATCATACAAGGCACGTGTATTAATCAAATCCTCTTGGGTCTTCTGTGCATCATCTTTTGGGCCCGGCAGATAGTAAGGGTTAAAACGCGCCACATCAACGCTCTTTGACTGCTTAAAGTAGTCAGTTGAATGTCCAAAGTATTCACTGAGCCATTCGTCCTCGCCTGCATATTTTGACGCATTGGCCTCGATATCGTGGAGGAGCCTCTCATAGGCTTCTTCAGTAAAGTAGCTCAGCAGCATTAATCTCTACCTCCCATCACCTGAGATTCGCCAGAGTTCAATTCGCTTTCAAGAATATCTTTCAGGCGCCGCAATGCATCAAGAGAGATGTCGCCCAGCAACTGATTAGCAAGTGTGGTGTAAGAATCGGAGTATTGCATAAGGCTGATTCCTCTTCGTTCAGCTTTGAGTTCGATTGCCCGGAACCACCGCTTATCGCTGTCCTCTCCGTTTCCAAGTTGATAAGATTCACAGATTCTTGCGAGAGCTTCAACGAGCACAGGGTAGACAATAATACCAGTTACATAACGCCGGAGAGCACCGTTGTTAAACTCAATGAAGTCAGTGTAGAGCTTATATAGTGGCTCACAAAGATTTACTTCAATTTTGTCCCCACCAAAATCAGGGAGAATATGGTCTTCTTGGTCATGACCATTGTTAATATTAAAGATGGAAGCAAGTGGTTTCTCAAGCTCGGTATCATCGATATAGATGACACGGCTGTCTTCCCTCGCTAGGATGTCCCCCTTTCTGATTTCAAAGGTGGAATTTCCAAAATAGAGCTCGTTAAATTCTCCATCACACTTGAAGCCCGGTATGGGAGTACACGCAATGATCGAGCCACCAATTTCAATGCGCTTTACAACACCAAATTTGGGAATTGAAATGTTCATGGATGTGGCATCTTTGGGAAAACGGAACAAGCGACTATACGAGGCAGCGCTACTTTTGACGCTGACAACCACTACTGCTTGCTCAGCATCAATTAGACTTTGCAGACCGTTACACACAAGGCTATAGGAGATTGGTATGATAATTTCTTCTGCGGTTACCTCGATGTCTGAAGCCTTGAACACAGTACTAAAAGAGCAAGAGTCGATATAATCATCCCGTTCGGCTGCCAAGACGGGGTTTGGAAATTCGTTTTTGACAGATTTCATCGTCTAGGCACCTCCATAATGTGAAGATTTAGAACCATTTTTTCTTTGCTTGTAAACTTTACAAAGAAAACAGCGGGGACACCAGCCTCTACCTTGAGGGGCCCGGCTTTACCGTCCTTAATGGCGATTGACGATCCATTATAGGTGAAAGTTTCCATTTCAAGTGCGTCTGCTTTTCCGTCTTCACCGAGGGCAGAGCAGCTGACAAACAGGTTTTGATAGGATTCTGTGGGCTTAATGACAATTTTGTAAAGTCCCATCGAAGAGTTAATGGGAAAAGCTCGCTGTGCAGAAAGGTTTGGAACAGTAACAGTTTTAGTTCCTTTTCCAGGTGCCGCTCCTTCCTTGGGATCATCAGTCGGATCATCAGGTTCAACTGGCTTTGGAGGACGAGGCTTCGGAGGTGGAGGATTGGGGTTGTCTTTTTCGTTATGTACCTCACCCTTCTTCTCGGCGCCCTCTTCCTTCTTTGCTGTGACCGTTATTGTTCCAGTACGCCCCTCGATTGTTTTCACTTTGCCGATTTTTATTTTTGCCTTAAGAATGTCATCGCCTATCGAAGCGCCGCCGAGGCCGTCCAATTCATCAGGCAGATACTCACCGACACCAGCGGCATCTACGGTATCTTCGGTGGCAACTTCAAACTGAGACTTGAGCAGGCTAAGGATGGTATCGTCAATAGTACGAATAGAATCCCGCGCTAACTTTCTCTTGCTCTTTTCCGCATCAGAGGATCCAGTGATTCTGGTATAGTCCCACTGATTGTGGCGTGCCGGTTCTGTGGCTCGAAGTAACTCACCGAGTGCCTCGCCACGAACGACAAAGACCGCAGCATAATGTTGGAAAATACGCCGGCTCTTGAGATAAATCAGCATACCTGTGTCACGGAAATGACCGATAGTACGGCCAAAAGAGCTATCAGCTTTGATATAAACTTCGGCATCATTCGGCTCAAGCACAGAGAGAGGTTCCTTTTTATCGGGTTCTGTGAATGCTTTATAGAGCTGGGAGGTAATTACCATTTCGCGATCCTCTGCAAAATCGGCAATTACCTGTGTCAGGTGTGCAGCATCAATTGTGCGAACGCGCCCATTTTCCTTCAACTCGACGACGAGCTTGTTCTCGCTGATAGCCACGAAGAAGTTCTTTATCGCTGCCTTGGTAATGCGATCCATCCAGTTAGCTTCCTGGTTAAAGCCGGCAACAATAACATCAGAACCTTGCTCTTCCCGCTGGAACAAATCTCTGAACGCATCGCTATCCTCAGCAAAAATGGGAGTCCATTGTTCGTTCTCATCGTCATTTTTTTGATATCGTCCAACGCGCTGTGTTTCGCGGTTCTCGTTATTGAGAAGGGTGGCCATTCGAGCAACCCCGATGAAAGCTTTTTCATGATCTTCCGCAAAGGTGTTGTAAAAGACCATACTCAGTGCAGAGCAGGCAAATGGGGCGTTTTTACCAATACCAAATGATCCACCGCTTGTTTCAGTACTTTTTACGGATACACCGTCAGCGCCCGTTAAGGCTTCCCAGGGTGAATCAAGCGCTCTGGTCCGACTCCCACGAAGGCCGCGAGTATTATAATCGCCTGCCACCAGAACAGGAATTGTGGGACGGGCCAGCATTTCCTCCGCATCATCGAGGAAACGTGATAACTTGCTATCCATGCTGTCGCCCCAATATCGCCGACATCCATCGATACATGTTTTATATTCGCCAAAAACGGCATAAGCAGCTGTCGGGATTTGCTTAAGCTCAAACACAACTCTTACAGGAGCATCAATGGTCGGCACTTTGGCGTCGAGAGAGTTTTGGCAAACCTCACGTGCGAGATTGTCCATCAACTCTTCACCCTTGAATGCTTCGATATCGTTGTTAGTGTATCCTTGGCGAGTGCCCCCAGACAAGGGAGGAAATCTCCAATTAATGGTTTGCATTACGACGCCTCCTTACTCAAGCGTGAACCGCTCCTCTTTTGACTCTACACCAAGAAACCGATTCTTAGTGTTTTTCAGTTCCTTCTCAAGTGCAGTAAAGATCTTTTTAATATCTTCATCAGTATAATCATAGTTGGATTTGCTTGAACAGTTCCCAAGAAGTCGCATCATCTCAAGTATTTTATTGGTGCGTGCTTCTGCGAGGCGAACAAACTTCTGGCGCTTGGTTTCTTGAGTCATAATGATTCCTCCAATGATTGATTTGACATTATTCTACACCAGGCGCAATTGTGTGTCAATACATTTTACAGTAAATATCGAAAATAAAGAGTACATTCTTCAAATATAACTCAATATATGAGTTATACAAAAGTTCGAATCCGAGCAATAAAAAATAAATGTAGCGCCAAATAAGACGCTACATTTAAATAATATATTCAAATTATCCGTTAGGCAAGTCGCCAAGCATTCTAAAACAGTTTGTCATATATTCTGCCATTGTTTCAATTACAGGAATTGTAACTGAGTTTCCAAATTGCTTATACTTCTGGCAATTAGTAATTCCTTCTGGGAAAGAGAATGTGTCCACACCGTTTTCCATAAAGGCATAGTTGATGAAACCCTGCAGTTTTCCCCACTCGCGCGGTGTCATTACTCGAATGCCTTGGTCATTCAATGCAGTCTTCTTGGTCGGAATGACCATGCCAGCTATTCCTTCTTGCGGATCATAGACGAGGTTTCGCTCCTTACCAGAGCCGCCAGTCGCCATGATCGTGTTAGCCACGGGATGCTCAATTCCTGGTGCATTCACTACCTTGTAGCCAAATCCATTTCCCTTCCCATGTTCACGTGCCCGATGCCGGATAAGCGTCTCCAGGTAACCTTCAGACATATAATGCTGCGGATCGGCTCCTAATTCGAGCAATTCATTTAAGTCTTCATAGAGCTCGAGGTCATTTCCGTCAGGCAAATAGTTCTCTATATTGTTTAAAGCGTCAGAGCCATATCGCTTTCTATCAAAAGCCATAATGTATGTTCGAGGTCTGTTCTGCGGGATACCGAAAAACTTGGAGTTTCGTATGAAGTCCTTCCCTTGATATAGCGGGGTCTTATCTATTCCGTATGTTACGCCAATAACTTTATAATCAAGTTCACATTCTAGGATATCAATTATTACCCGGAAGGTGTTGCCCTTATCATGGCGAACTAAGTTATCAACATTTTCAAGGAAAATAGCTCTCGGGCGAGTGCGTTGGATTATCTCGGCAATATGATAGAAAATTGTACCTTTAGTTTTGTCAGCAAAGCCTAGCTCAAGTCCAGCTTTGCTGAATGACTGACATGGGAAACCAGCAAGTAGTATGTCATAGTCGGTTTGTTCGACCAGAGACTTAAACTCTTCTGTTGTCAAGTCATGGTGAGCATCTTCGTGATATAAATGCTCATATGTCATACATGCAAATTGGTCAATTTCCGAGGCTAAGACATTCTCAAAATATCCTGTCATCTCAAAACCTCTTCGTATTCCACCAATTCCAGCGCATAGGTCAATTGTCTTAAAAGGCATTTTAATCTCTCCACTTACAAAATGAAGGTGCATTATTTAGCGGGCACTGTCTTTGAACTTCTGGGCAATTTCATGCCAAACCGTGTCGTTGACATTACTCTTTTTAGCCGCTCGAATTGCATCATAGATAGAAGGGTTCTCAAAGAAATAGTCCTGGACATCTTCTGGCATTGCACAACGGGATTCAGCGGCCAAAAAGCGAAACATACCTTCTTCCTCATCACTTAATGAGAGGGCGCTAACGAAGCTATCCAGCAAGGCTCCTTGAGGCGGGGCATTCTTTTCCTGTTCAAACTGGCTTATTGTCATCTTGCTCCGACCGACTGCTTTTGCCAGGGCTTCTTGTGTTATGCCAGGAGACCTGGAGAGGCGCAGCATCCGTAAATATGAGCCGAAAGATTGTTTCTGCACAAGACCACCCCTCTTGATATGTAAGTATGTTTATTTACTTATACCATATCTTTGAGTTGATGTCAACTTTGTTCATCAAGTAAACAGCTAGGCTACCCTCACGATAAGGGATGCCTAGCTGTTAAATGTGATTCACTAACCATTGTTACCATATTTGATTCTATTCGTCACATAGGGCATAAAGTCAAGTCCGCTCCGGCGGTCTTTAAGTGTGATAGTATTGAGATTTAAGTCGATGCGATTTGGCTTGTCGGAACGAACAATTAAACCATTTTCATTATTAGTTTTCAGCTTGAAAGTGTAGGGGGGAACACATAAAACTATTAATTCATGAGTAACGTTGTTATTCAGTATGATCTCCCACTCACTACTCAATCTGTCTGTCTGAGGGTTCATCCAAAACTCGTTCTTATTATCCTGCTTGACCGCATAACTGACTTTCTTACCAAGTGATATACCTTGGCTACCCAGATACTGTACCGCTTCGGCTTTTGCTCTCTTCCCGATTGCCAGCTTTGTATGAATATCTACAGTACTGAGAAGCGCACCATCGGCTTTGGAAGTTGGGGGTTGAATCTTGTTGGTGCTGAATACAGATATGCCTATTAACTGCATTAAGAATAGAGCTTCTTCTAAATACTGGCCCAAGTAGACTTTTCGGAATTTATCCACTTTAGGAGAATTACCCCTTGTCTTATTATCACAGTCAAGTCGATTTACGCTAAAGGCCTTTTCAATAAGTACAGACTCCAAATAGTCAATATCAGAATGGTTAAGACTGTCATCTTTGGTCGTTAAGATAACGACACTTTCCCACCAGTCTTTCCCAACTGTGTGTTGAGTAATGCGTTTTGCCAGGTCGGAGGACTGTCCAATATAAACCATCTCTTGTGAAAGGAGAAGGTATACACCATACTTGTTACAGGCACCAGTCTCAAGCAAATCGTTTACTGAACTGCGCGGGGCGGAGTATAATTCACCAGAATTCCAACTGGTGTCTTCAATACTGATGACACCGTTTAGATCTCCTTCGTAAAGCAGAAGATTTATAGATTTCGCCTTAGCGTTTCCCATATCATATCCTCCTCGACAGAGTTCAACATGATAATTATAACAGAAGGCTTCAAAATGATCAATCCTGCTTTTCCCTAATGTGTGAACGATTGCCAGAGATGCGAACGATTTCTTCTGAAAGGCGAACGATTGCCCTCCTACATGAACGATTTACCATCGATAAGTCGAGTGAAAAGAGAAAAAGGGCAGCCATTTCGATGAGAAGTGGCTACCCTCAATACTTATAGAAAACGCTTAAACCCTTTGAAATCAAGGGCTTTGCAAAAAAAATATCTCCACGGCAATTCTATCAAAATTACCGTGGAGATATGGTCCGAGTAGTGCGGCTCGAACGCACGGTCTCCTGGTCCCAAACCAGGCGCGATACCAACTTCGCTATACCCGGATGCCTACGGGCGGCGCTTT
>JAQXZK010000106.1 GCA_029227175.1 Bacteroidales bacterium
GGTGGTTCTTCTTTAATTTAGTTGAAAAGTACATGTTCCATCGTTAATTTGTTTTTTAACAATTCAATGCTTGCTTTACCATACATTATTCGCTTCACAATTTTAAGCTTGTTGACAAATCCTTCGGTTATGCCATTGGTCACATTATATATAATCGTATTTTTAACAGCCTTATAATCCAACTTCACCCCTCTAATAAAAGTTTTAAGTTGTATGATGTTGGTTTTCCAATATTTTTTCATCCATCTAATTAAATTCATAGGATCATTTCCTTTGATGAGACAACAGAAGGAACATGTAGCTTCATACATTTGATTGAACCAATCCGCCTTTTGCAATACTTTCATTAACTTGCCATTTTCATCGTCAAGCTTTTTACCGGACATGTAAGCGAATACTACAGAAGCTAGCGTCTTTATAGGAAGCAATTCTGACCTCTCGTCCGTAATCCTTTCTTTTTTCGTCGGTTTATAATCCTTGGGGCGATATCCTCTATGACCGTCACTGAGATAACGATAATGGTCATAGAACGGAGTTCTACTTCCTTTAAATCCCAGTCCCTTAATTTCCAGATAGATATCCGACATGGCCTTTCCTTTCAGTACTTCAGTTTCCACGTATCGGTCAAATTTCTCATAACCGTTTTGGCTTTTACTTTTCCTTTTGGGTAAAGATTCCATAGAACAATATTTGGTGGCTGTCTGTCTTGATATACCAAGTTTCTTGGATATGGTGGTAGGCCTGAATCCTTTCATTTGTAACTCTTTTACTTCATTAAACATTGTCTGCCTTGAATCTACCTTTTCACGTGCAATAACGGAAGAGCGTTCAGTCCTGATGGAGGTTACAGATCTGCCGGTTGGGTATTCAGATGTATTATCTTCGGTTCTAACCATCATCCTATAATCATCATAATGCTCGGACAGGACTTTTATGAAACGGTCCTGTATGTTTTTTATCAAATGGAACTTGTCGGCCACCTCTGTTATTTCCCGCCCTGATGATGCTATTGCAGCGCTATAGTCAGTAGACCTGTCACGGCTGGCAAGTTCTACGGAACTATGTTTATCCAGCCATGTCCCAAAGCTTTCCTGCTCCCTGTCATCAAGCAAGTCTATAACCGTGGATTGGTCCAGGTCAACGATTATGCTGCCATAGACTCTTCCTTTCTTTTGCGCCCAATCATCAATTCCGATTCTCCTGACATCTTGATGTGAAGAAGGTTCCAAACGGTGCAGGTCACGAAGTATGGTGGAGCCACTGAGACATATTCCTTGTCCCGAAAGTAGCTTGTGGCTTGTGTTGGAAGAATGTTTTAGTGAATTCCTGTATTGGACAATCTCGCATCTTCGGGTGCGTCTGCGATAACGGAAAATTTCGATTCCCGGTTGTTCTGCAAATGTACGGTATTTGCATTCTGGATTCATACAGAAGAATTTACGCATGCTAAGATGAAGGACACTCGACTTACCCAGAATGGGCAAATCAAAGACATGCCTGATATAATGACTATGTACTTTGTAGCTTTTCGTCCCACAATACGGACAGATACCATACTCAAGCGAACCATGTGCATAAATGTTTACGATGTTGTCAACAATGCCTACACTTTCTATCTCCAATTCTGATTTAGGATAGAAAAAAGAAAGACGAACCTGATCATCGTAAATGATATCAGAAGGTTTTGCATTTGCAGTATTTTTACTATTTTTGTAATGGCTAGGGTGCTCTTGCATTATCAGAATCTTTAAGTTGTGGTGACATAAAGATACTAAAAATAATCGGAATATCCTAGCCTTTTTATTGTTATATTATTGTATTCCAGACAATTAAATCAAGTAAACTCTTACTAAAACAAGGATAATCTAAATAACTACTTTTCAACTAAATTAAAGAAGAACCAAAAAGGTTGACTCCATTTCTACTTTAAAAATTAACACTGTCATCTCCACGTTATTCCTCGGCTTTCTGCTCCTTTTTCGACTTTAGGTACCGCTTAACGCCCATGCTGATAGAATGTAGCCCGAACAGTTCTGGATGAATCTCGTTCAGGGGGAGAAAATAAAGTTCGGCTGCATCGTCCATGGCTTGATACTGGGTTGTGTCTGCTACTTTGCACTTGAAGAAAAGGTCTAACGTATGTACCTCAAAGTCGGAGTATATGTAGGTGTTAGGAAGCGAGAATAGGTATTCGGTCGATGTGACTTGTAATTTCGTTTCTTCCATCACTTCGCGTGCAATGCCCATCTCTGCCGTCTCAAACATGTCCAAGAATCCCCCGGGCAGGTCAAGCGTCCCTTTGGCTGGATCTTTGGCTCGTTTGCAAACCAGCAATTCGTTTTGTTCGTTTTCGATAAACGCTACAGTTGCCGAACAGGGGTTAAAATAGTAGACGAATCCGCAATGATCGCATTTTTTTGATTTTTCATTGTGGATGTTAAAGTTGCTGCTACCACATTTGGGGCAGTAGTGAAACTGATAGAAAGGGTGTTTCATCATTTTTCTGCGAATCTATGTAAAAAGTCTGCGAGGTTTGTCCCTTCGGGAAGATTGAATTTTCTTCTTAACCGATAGCGGCTTATCTCAACTCCTCTCAACGAAATATTCATGAGTGGTGCGATCTCTTTGGAGAGCAGGTTCATCATGACGTATGCGCAGAGCAGTTTGTCTCTATTGGTGAGGTCTGGGTAGGAATTTTCCAGTTTGTTAAAGAAATCGGAGTGAACGGTATTGAAGTTCTTCCTGAAGGTCTCAAAGTCTTCATCGTGTTGGATATTTGTGTCTATTTGATTGATGAGGGCGAGAGTCTTTCGTCGTATAGCCACCAGATCTTCTTCCTTGGTAGAGCGCATGATGCTCATGGCCCCCTTTTTAATTTCTTGTAGCATTTCGTTTTTGCGTACAATGTTCAAGGTCTTGGAAATGATTTCTTCCGACTTGAAGCTGAGTTCGTTTTGCAGGCTTTCCTCCCGCAGGTTCTTTATGGCCATGTCCTTTTGTAGGTTTTGCTCCTGGAGTTGTTTGCTTTCTTTCTCTAATTGCAACTGGTGGTTTCGCACCTGCAGATAAATGAAATAGTATATAAAGAGGATGAAAATCAGTACAGTCAGGAGGCAGGCCGAGTATCCCCACCAGGTCTGATACCAGGGTGGCAGAATTTCAAAATCCAATTCCTTTGCCTCAATAACAGTGTTGTTCTGAATCATCCGTATTTGGAAAGTGTACTTTCCCTTCGGCAGGCGGGTGAAAACTCGGGAACGCGCCTCGGTGGGATTGCTCCATTTCTCGGTATAGCCTTTAAGCCGATAGGAGAATGAGATGGAACGTATCGGGTTATAGTTGTCAACGGTCCACTCAATTTTGAGGGAATTATATTTGTAATCTATTTTAGGAACAGGCTGTATCACCTGGTCGTGCTGGATACTTCGCCCATAGTGCAGGGAGTCTTCAACGTCAAGCAGGTACATCCGCCTTATTTGCAGATGTACTGCCGCTGAATTTTGTGATGTTGATGGGTGCTTAGAAATAATGGAGAAGCCTTCTTCTGTGCCTACAAGCACTTTCCTGATGTGTTCAGTGCCGTTGTTGTAGACAAAGGTGTTCACATGCTCGAAGTCTTTGATAAGGTCGTTCCTCATGTAAACGTGATTGTCATCTCGCCTGTATGTATGCGTAGTATAGTTATATCTTAATACGTGCATAGCTCCGTTGTGGGTGAACCAGATTTGCTTGAGTGGGTCTTGCATGATGTACGAATAGGACGATTTCCCATACATGAGATTTTCCAGCGTCTCGTCGTGCTCTATGGTGTCCTGCGCCTTGTTGTATTTGAATATGCCTCTTTGGGTCGCAAAGGTTATGTTTCCATTGATATTTGCTATGCAGATGTTTTGGCCGGCCGGGACTTCTGACGTGTTGTAATTCTTGATGGCAACAATGGAGTCTCCTTCTTCATTAAGGGTAAGTCTGTGTAGTCCTCCTTCTTTGTTGGCTATCCAGTAATTTTTTTCATTATTGGGTTCTTTCAGAAAGTTCTTAGCTGCATATCGCTTGTTGTCAATGAGGCACTTTGTGTATACCCACCTGCCATTATTAAGTGTAAGTTGATGTATGCCGGATGGACCGTATGCAATCAGTTTGTCTGGGCTGATAAAGGGATGGACACCCCACAGATCTCCACATTCGGGAACATCGTACATCTTTTTACCATTATATACATAAAAACCGTTTACTCCGGCAATGAGTAGCTCATCATTATGTTCGATAATCATGTTTATTCTGCCAATGGTTGGCAAGAGTGATTCCAGGATGGTTTGTCCGCCTATCTCGGTTGGCACATCAATTTTATAAAGTCCTTGGCTTGTACCCAGGTAGATGTTGTCTTTATATAATAGGGAAGTATATCCTCGTCCGATATTGGCATTGAGCTTACAGATAGAAAAACTTGTGTGAAAGCAGTCGATACCGTTTCCGGCAGAAATCCATAAACTTTCGTTTCTATCGAATGAAAGTCCTCGGATGGAGGCACTCTGAAGTCCCTCCTCTACGCCAATCCTCACAACCTTTTTGTTCCCAGGTTCAACAAAGATAATACCGGACGACACCGTCCCCAACAAGATAGTACCTGACTGATTGCTGGTTGTACAGGAAATGTTATCGGCTTTGAGAAGTGCGTCGTTTGCCGTTTTGAATGGAGTTATCTTTTCTCTCTCATAGGTGAATAGTCCGCTGGATTTGGTGGCAACAATAAGCATGTCCTGATAGTCAAAAAGTCCCTTTATGACGTGTTTGCCTAAGACATTGCTATTGGGGAGTTGTTTGAAGGTGTTGTTATCTACCATATAAATACCATCTTTGCACCCGAAGTACAGGTTGTCCCGTATGACAGTTGCATAGTCCAGAGAGTTGATGGGCACAATGTCTATGTGAGAGCCATTATAGATATAGATACATGTCTTCGCACAGAAATAAGTCTTGTTATTGATGTGGAAGATAAAGAGAATGTTTTCTACCTGACTCACGTCATACGAACTGGACAGGGAGGTATACACGAGTTTTCCTGAAATATTGGGTTCAAAGTATCCAAATTCGTGCAAGCCACCTGCATAGATTCGGTCTTGTACTTCACAGAGTGTTGTCATTTTCTTTTTGTTCATGGAGAAAAGTTCCCATTTCGTCCCATCAAACTCAAGTAGCCCCCTGTCATTTGCAAAATACATCCAACCGCAGGATGACTGAATGGATTGCGCATTCTCTGCTCCTGCTCTGTAGGTTTGTCTGCTGTAACTGGTGATAGGCAGACTCCATCGATTAACTTCAGCAGCAGAAGTATGCAGAAAGAAACAGCATAAGAGGGTAAAAAGTATTCTTGTTTGTGTTTTCATAGGTTGTGCAATTTTTTCTGTGCAAAAATACAAGAAAATAATTAAGATAACGGAAAAATAGAAAAAATATAAAGATTACATTGAAAATCAGTGTGATAATAGCATGTAGAGAAAGATAAAAGAAATAAATTGAGAAATTATTTATGGGTAGTTGAGAAAGATATGATGTAGAAAAGTCGTCTATTTTATTTTTCTTGTGTATTTTTTGACTATACTTTTGCAACAGAATCCTACGCAAAAAAGGTAGTAAGATTCATTTCGTATTTGAAGAGTTATGGTGTTTAAGATAAGCAGAATTAGGGGTGCTTCTTCGTGATAGAGGCACTCCTTTTTTTTACCTATCTCAGGCAATTCGAGACGAGAGCATGGAAGTTTACACTTATTTCTCTTAATATTTTTAAAGTGTGATAGGCATTGTGTTGTGATTTATTTTATATAACTTTGCCTATGCTTATATGTTAACCCTAAAATGAAGAAAAATATTAGATACTATGAGTAATAAAGCATTAAAAGTCTTTGCAATTTTATTTGCGCTGAGTTTTCTCCCGGGTTTCGTGTATGCGCAACGGGAGAAGTACACAATTAACGACTCTTGGTTGTTTGCCAAGAGTGCTACAGAGTCTGAAATTGCTCCTAATAAGGGTTGGGAGAAAGTGAATGTCCCACATTCGTTCAATACGGATGCTTATGTGACAGCCAACTATTTTAAAGGGTATGGCTGGTATAAACGTACGGTTATTGTCCCGACAGCCTGGCAAGGTAAGCAAATCACGCTTAGGGTAGACGGTGCTTCCAAATATTCTGTCGTTTACGTGAATGGGAAGGAAGTCGGTTCGCATGCCGGTGCTTACACGGCAGCTTCCTATGACGTGACACCGTTTTTGAAGGAGGGAGAAAACGAACTCTTGATAAGGGTGGATAACGCCAAGAACTATGTCATCCCTAATGAAGGTGATTTTACGTTCTTTGGAGGTTTGTATCGTGACGTATGGCTGATAGTGACAGAAAGCCAGCATTTTGCAACAACAGACAAAGCTGCCGATGGCGTCTATGTTTCTGTTCCGACGGTGAATGCTCAGTCTGCAACAGTCAATGTCCGTTCTATCCTTGTCAACAGCGCTTCAGAACGTGCAGGTCTCGTTCTCGAGCAGGTAATCAAGGACCCGACTGGTGCGACAGTCCAGACATTGAAGCAGAACATCACGTTGAAAGCCGGCGAAACACAGACTTTCAATCAGTTGAGTAAACCGATAGCCAATCCGCAATTGTGGACTCCCGAAACACCTAATTTGTATCAGGTAATCAGTGTGATTAAGGAGAAGAAGACCGGTAAGGTGATAGACCAGCAAAAGCATGTAACGGCATTCCGCTGGTATCGTTTTGATGGACGTGAGGGTTTCTTCTTGAATGATAAGCCTTACAAACTGCATGGTGTGTGCCGCCATCAGGACCAGAAACCGATTGGACCCGCCTTGACAGATGATATGCATCGGCGTGATTTCCATTTGATGAAGGAAATGGGCGTGAACTTCATCCGTATTTCACACTATCCTCAGGACGATGCCTTGCTTGAGATGTGTGACCGTGAGGGCATGCTTGTATGGGAGGAGATTCCAATAATCAATATTGTCCGAGACATAGACAAGTTTAATGATATTTGTGAAGAAAACCTTCGCGAAATGATTCGTCAGCATTATAATCATCCGTCGGTTATTGTTTGGGGATTCATGAACGAGATATTTTTATCGACATACCGCTTAATCAAGGACAAGACAGAATTTGCTGCGACAGTCAAGCGCACAGAGGATTTGGCTCGTCGACTGGTGAATGTGATACATGAAGAAGATCCGCTTCGTAAGACGTGTATTGCTTATCATGGCTCTCATGATTATAACACAACAGAGTTGAACGGAATGTTTGATGTGTATGGATGGAATCTCTATCAAGGTTGGTATGGCGGAAATGTGAAGGGTTTTGACAAATATATTCAGCAGGAATTTGAGAAATACCCGGACCAGCCTCGTATCATTAGCGAATATGGTGCCGGTTCTGACGTGAGAATTCATAGTCTGAAACCCAAACCATTTGACTTTAGTTCTGAGTACCAACAGATATATCTCGAGCATTACATTCCGACGATAGAGAAGACGCCATATCTCTGCGGTGGAACAGCTTGGAATTTCATTGATTTTGGCTCGGCTGTCCGCAATGAGTCAATGCCTCGAATCAACAACAAGGGTTTGGTTCGTTATGACCGCACCCCCAAGGATGTATACTATTATTATAAGGCATGCTGGCGTAAAGACCGTAACATTGTCTACATCGGAAGTCGTGACTGGTCCTCAAGAACCGGTGTGCAGAAGGGGAACCAACCGGTCATTATGCCGGTAAAGGTATTCTCAAACATGGACGAGGTGGAATTGTTCATGGACGGAAAGTCATTAGGCATCAAGAAGGTGGATAATTATGTCGCATGTTTTGATGTGCCGTTTAAGAATACTGAGGCCATGGGTGTTGCCCAAAGTCACAACTTCAGAGCAGTAGCAAAACGCCAGGCTCAAGTGGCGGAGGATGTGATGGCGATAAACTATACAGCCATACCAGGTGAACTGACAGCGGAGAATATGGAACATCTGGAGTTGGGTGTGAATGTGGGTAGTGATTGCACCTTCTCCGGAGATATAAGTCGTTTCACTTGGGTGCCCGACCAACCATATACGCCTGGCAGCTGGGGCTATGTGGAAGGTAAGACGAAAGAGACTCGAACCCAGATAAATGCAACGGACGATGGTCCTCTTTATCAGGTACTTCTTACAAATCTAAAGTCTTATAGATTTGATGCTCCTGCGGGCGATTACGAAGTAGAACTTCATTTTGCTGATACAGATGCTTATGTTGCTGACATCTTGTACAATTTTGGTTCCGGGCCTAAAGAACAGAAACCACAAAACATATTCAGCATCACCATCAATGGAAAGGTTGTGGAAGCTTCGTTCTCTCCGGCCAAGGAAGTAGGTGGTTATCAAGCAGTAACCCGTCGTTATCAGGTTACGAATTCCGAAGGAAATATTACGGTTGATTTTGCTGCGTTACAAGGCAAGACATTCTTGAATGCTATCAGAATTAGGAAACTATAATAAAATATTAATGAATATGAGAAAAATAAAGCGTATTGTTTCTTTGTTGTGTTGCCTTGTTGGCACACAAATGCTTATGGCTCAGTCTTATTGGCCGACTGAGCATCTTCAGGAAGTAAAGTCTTCTTTGCATAAGGCTTATTATAAGGAGGCTTTTGATGCCATGATTAAGCAGGCTGATGCCTTGTTGAATGCAGAGCCGCTCTCTGTCATGCAGAAACCGACTGTTCCTGTAAGTGGTGATATGCACGACTACATGAGTTTGGCTCGTTATATGTGGCCGGATCCGACAAAACCGGATGGCCTTCCTTGGGTTTCACATGATGGCGACTCAAATCCTGCTTTGGAGAAGTATGACCGCAATCCGTTGGGCTATACCGCTGACCGTGTAACATTATTGTCTTTAGCCTACTACTTTACAGGAGAAGAGAAATATGCAGCCAAGGCGACAGAACTCCTTCGTGTCTGGTTCTTGAACAAAGCAACCAGGATGAATCCTAATTTGAACTATGCTCAGGTGAAAATGGGGCATAACGGCAATAGAGGGTCAAGTGGCGGAACACTTGACGGACTTCAGTTTGTTGAGATGCTTGAAGGCGTGCAGTTGTTAGAGTCTTCCAAGTCTTTTACCGCTAAAGACCAAAAGCAGTTGAAGGCATGGTTCAAGCAGTTGCTGAACTGGATTCTTACCAGCGAGAATGGGCAGAAGGAATTGGCCGGAGCTAATAATCATGCAACGGCAGCAGATATGCAGGTTATCGCCTTTGCCTTATATTCCGGTGATAAGGAAACAGCAATAAAGACCTTGCAGGCATTACCCGAAAAGCGTATGTTTACACAGATTGAGCCGGATGGTCGTCAGCCTCAGGAATTGCGTCGCACATTGGCATTTGGTTATTCTCAGTATAATCTGTCTCATTTTATAACCATTTTCCTGATGGGACAGAAATTGGGTATTCAACTCGATAATGCTACCAGCGCAGACGGACGTAGCTTCTACAAGGCGATGGAATGGCTGTCTCAATACGTAGGTAAGGATGTAGCAGACTTCCCATATAAGCAGATTAAGGGATGGGATTTCAAGCAACAGGAGTTTTGTAAGGACATCTATATTGCAGCTACATATCTGCAAAATGCTACCGCTTCCCGCAAGTCATTCATGAAGACTTATCGCCAGAATCGCAAGTTGGTTGAGCCTTCTCTTTTTGATTTGATTTACTACAAGGCTACTCCTGAGGACGATGCGTTTGTATTTGCCGGGAAACAACTTAATTTTGCTATTCAAACAGCGAACAAGGAGAAGCTGAAAGAGTCAAATGCAATCAAGCGCAAGGTAATTCCTCGTACAATAAATGCAGATGGCTCGCTTTCTCTGGTCGCTCCACGAGACTGGTGCTCTGGTTTCTTTGCCGGTTCTTTATGGCAGATGTACGCATATACTAACGATAGTACATGGCGTCAGAAGGCCATATCCTGGACTTGGCCTATCGAAGAAATCAAGTCATACAAAGGTACGCACGACCTTGGTTTCATGATTTATTGCAGCTTTGGCAATGCCTTTGACCTGACAGGAGAGCGTTCTTATAGTGATGTGGTGATGGAAGCATCGCGTTCCTTGATTTCACGTTACAATCCGACAATCGGCTGTATTCGTTCTTGGGACCATCATAAAGACCGCTGGACTTTCCCGGTTATTGTGGATAACATGATGAATCTCGAGATGCTTTTCCGCGCGACACAGATTTCAGGCGACTCTATCTATTGGAAGGTTGCCGTCAATCATGCAAATACCACCATGAAAAACCATTTCCGCAGTGATTACTCTTCATTCCATGTTGTCGACTACAATCCGGAGAACGGTTCTGTACGTGGCAAGTGTACACATCAGGGTTATTCCGACGACTCGTTCTGGAGCCGCGGACAAGGATGGGGACTTTATGGCTACACCATGTGTTATCGGTTTACGAAGGACCCTGCTTATTTGGCACAGGCGCAACATATTGCAGATTTCTGGATGAGTCTGCCGGATATGCCGAAGGATAATGTTCCTTACTGGGACATGAAGGCTCCTGACAAGCCGAATGCTATTCGTGACGCTTCGGCAGCAGCATTGATTGCCAGTGCGTTGTACGAATTGAGTCATTATGTTACGGGAGAGAAAGCTACTTCCTATAAGGCATATGCAGATAAGATTGTGCTCAGTTTGCATGAAGGGTATCAGGCAGAATTGGGTAAATCATACGGTTTCATTTTGCTCCACAGTACCGGCAATTTCCCGAGTAATGTAGAAAAGGATGTACCGTTGAATTATGCTGATTATTACTACCTGGAAGCTTTGAACCGTCGGTTAGCCGAGGAATATAAATAAATTCGTACTGCTATGAAGCGAAAAATAGCTTTGTCTTTATTATTTGCTGTATGTGCGTTTGTTCAGAGTCTGGCGTTGATACCGTCAGATAACCGTCAACGTCTTCATACAGGCTGGCAATTCCTTCAGGGAGACATGGGCGGCATTTGGGAGGTTTTTCGCCCGGCAAAGGCCGGACAGCCGGCGAGTGTCCCTTTGTGGAAGTCGGTAACATTGCCGCATTGTTTTAACGAACTTGACGGTGTTGACCCTGACGTAAATTATTACGAAGGGCCGGGCTGGTATCGCACGGTGTTGGATATTGATAACCCGTACGCCAGCGGTCATACATTTTTGGAATTCGACGGTGCCGGACAGAAAACACAGGTTTATGTTTACACGACTTTGGTCGGTTCTCATGTGGGAGGATATGACGAGTGGAGTGTGGACTTGACTCAGGCGATAGAGGATTTCAGGAAGACGGCTGTCTGCAAGGATATCTATAAGGGTAAGATTCCGGTGGCAATCCGATGTGATAACACGCGCGACCTTCAGATGATTCCCTCCGACATGTCCGATTTTAATATTTATGGCGGACTTTATCGTTACGTTAGTCTGGTTTACACGCCAAAGACTCATATTGAGCAAGTGAAAATAGTTCCTTTGGTTGATGAAAAGGGCAAGAAGGGAACGACCGAGATAGCTGTTTCTTTGAGCGATTACAAGGACAGTAAGGCTGTTCTGGATGTAAAAGTGAAGGACCCTGCAGGAAAGGAAATCTACAGCACTTCAGTTGCAGCCAATCAAGAGAAGTTGAAATTCTCTTTTGAGCAGAAGAAGCCCTTGTTATGGTCACCCGAAACGCCGCAGTTATACACTTGCGAGGTGTCTTTGACGGATGGCGCAGCCGTCTTGACGTCGAAGGAACGCTTCGGATTCCGCCATATTGAGTTCCGGGAGAATGGGCCGTTCTTCTTGAACGGCAAACGCGTCCTGCTACGCGGAACACATCGCCATGAAGATCATGCGGGTCTTGCTGCTGCCATGACAGAAGAGATGATGGCGTATGAGATGAAGCAGATTAAGGACATGGGTGCGAATTTCATTCGGCTGGGCCATTACCAACAGTCTTCTATCATTTTGCATTTGTGTGACGAACTGGGCATTATGGCATGGGAAGAGATTCCCTGGTGCCGCGGAGGTCTCGGTGGTGAGACATACAAGGAGCAGGGTCGTCGTATGTTGCGCAATATGATAGCGCAGCATGTCAATCATCCTTCCATCATACTTTGGGGTATGGGTAACGAAAACGACTGGCCCGGTGATTTTGAGGCTACATTCTCTGAAGAGAACAAGAAGGACATTCGTGCTTACATGGCCGAGTTGGTCGATATCTCTCATGCTGAAGACCCAACTCGAATGACGGTTATCCGTCGATGCGATTTCTGCAAGGATATTGTCGATGTTTATTCTCCTTCCATTTGGGCGGGATGGTATGGCCGTCGCTTCATCGATTACAACGAGATGGAAACTGCTGGCATGCGGAGCGTCCCACGTTTTATTCATGCCGAATGGGGAGGTGACAGTCATGCCGGTCGTCATGCCGAGGATCAGGACTTCACCAAGATAGTGCGTGGTGATTCAAATGGTGACTGGAGCGAGACGTACATCGTCCACCTCTTCGACTGGCACTTGAAAGAACAGCTCAAGCTTGATTCTCTCACCGGTGCCTGCTTTTGGACATTCAAGGATTTCTCCACGCCATTACGTCCGAATAACCCGATTCCATACATGAATCAGAAGGGAGTTGTTCAGCGTGACAATACTCCGAAGGAAAGTTATTATGTCTTCCAGTCTTATTGGTCACAAACTCCGATGATTCATATCTATGGGCACTCTTGGCCGATACGTTGGGGCAAAGCAGATGACAAGAAGGAAATTCTCGTCTATAGTAATTGTCCTGAGGTGGAATTATTTGTCAACGGTGTGTCTTGCGGCAAGAAGCAGCGCAATACAGAAGACTGGCCGGCAGCAGGTTTCCATTGGAATGTTCCATTACAGGAAGGCGAGAATCGTATCGAAGCCGTTGCGACACAAGGCAAGATTCAGCTTCGCGATGCCATCACCCAGCAGTACCAGACAGCGACCTGGGGAGTTCCTGCCCACATTCTGCTGAAGCAGGGGGCTGATGATCGCGGAGAATTTGTCATAGCCCAGCTTGTTGACGAGAAAGGTGTTCCTTGTCTTGACTCACGCGATTTTATCCGTTGGGGGGCGACAGACATGGATGCCATGTTGCATCATCAGGGAACAGCAACAGGCTCGTTGCGCATACAGGCAGCCAACGGCCGTTCGGTTATCCGTTTGACACCGGGTGCCCGCAAGCCGGTTGTTTTCAGCGCGATGTTGGAAAAGCAACCTCATGTAAAGTCTCTAATAACAATCGAATAAACAATAAACCAAACAATTTTTAAATTATGAAAAACTTATTTGACATTACAGGAAAAGTGGTAGTTCTTACCGGCGGTTGCGGCGTATTGGGCAGCAACATTGCCAAATACCTTGTCGAGAACGGCGCAAAGGTTGTTGTACTGGACCGAGTGGACGAAGTGGGCAAGGCGCTGGAAGCTGAACTGAATCAGATTGGTGAGGCTCTTTATCTGCATACAAACGTGCTCGATATGGCGGTTCTTGAACAGAACTGTAAGGATATTCTTGCCAAGTTTGGCACCATTGATGTCTTGTTGAATGCTGCCGGTGGAAATATGGCTGCTGCCAACATTGCTCCGGACCAGACTTATCTTGACGCAAGTGACGAGGCTATTCATAAGGTGGTTGAGTTGAACCTTTTCGGCACAATCATGCCTACCAAGGTTTTCGGTAAGGTAATTTGTGACAAGAAGGAGGGTTGCATCGTTAACTTCTGCTCAGAGTCTGCTCTCCGTCCATTGACCCGTGTCTTTGGTTATGGTTGTGCAAAGTCTGCCATTGCCAGCTACACGAAATACATGGCTACAGAAATGGCTCAGAAGTTCTCTCCCAAAATCCGCGTGAACGCTATCGTCCCCGGTTTCTTGATTACAAACCAGAATCGTGCTCTCTTGACGAATCCTGACGGTTCTCTTACTCCGCGTGGCGAGGCTGTTATCAAGCATACACCGGCTGCCCGCTTTGCTGAACCGGAGGAATTGTTCGGTACCATTCATTATCTCATCAGCGAGGCTTCAAGTTTTGTAACAGGAGCACTCTCTGTGGTTGATGGTGGTTTCGATGTATATTCAATCTAATAATAATCTATCTATCTTTCTCTCTATATATGTATTTATGTGAACAAACCATGCGCTGGTATGGACCTAAGGATCCTGTCAGCTTGAGTGATATCCGTCAGGCCGGTGCTACCGGTATTATTACAGCCCTTCATCACATTCCTAACGGTCAGGTATGGCCTGTTGAGGAAATCATGAAGCGTAAGAACGAGATTGAGGCTGCCGGATTGCGTTGGAGTGGTGTTGAGAGTGTACCCGTTCACGAACACATCAAGACGCAGGAAGGCAAGTTTCAGGAGTATATCGACAATTATAAGCAGACGCTTCGCAATCTGGGTCAGTGCGGCATTGATATGGTAACGTACAACTTCATGCCGGTGCTCGACTGGACACGCACAAACCTTCACTATGTTTTCCCGGATGGAAGCCAGGGCTTGATGTTCGAGAAGGCTGCTTATGCGGCATTTGACCTTTTCATCTTGAAACGTCCGGGTGCAGAGAAGGCATATACTGAAGCAGAATATGCAAAGGCAAAAGCACGTTTCGAACAGATGGATGAGGAGGAAATCCATACCTTGACTCGTACGATGATTGCCGGTCTGCCGGGTTCGGAAGAGAGTTTCACTTTGGACCAGTTCCAAGGCGAGTTAGACCGTTACAAAGACATTGATGCAGAGAAGTTGCGTAGCAATCTCATCTACTTCCTGAGCGAGATTTGTCCTGTTGCCGACGAGGCAGGAATCTCAATGGTTATCCACCCGGACGACCCACCTGTGCCTATCCTCGGCTTGCCTCGTATCCTTTCATCTGCTGCTGATTTCCAGAAGCTGATTGATGCAGTTCCCAACAAGAGCAACGGTCTCTGTCTCTGCACCGGTAGTTTCGGTGGTGCTGGCAAGCACGATATGGTTGATATGATGAGAACTTTCGGCGACCGCATCAATTTCGTCCATCTGCGTTGTGTTACTCAGACAGAAGAAGGTGACTTCTACGAGCAGACCACCCTCGAAGGCGACCTTGACACCTACGAGTTCATCAAGGCCATGTTGGAGGTTGAGCAGAAACGCCAGTGTTCTATTCCTTTGCGTCCAGACCACGGCCATCAGATGATGGATGACCTGAAGAAGGATAAAATCAATCCGGGATACACTTGCTTGGGCCGCATGCGTGAATTGGCAGAAATACGCGGTCTTGAGTATGGTATTGCCAAAACTCTTTTTGCTGACTGATTTACTCCGGTAGCCTTGTTGTCTAAATGAGGAAATGGCTGTGTCGCTTTGCCGGCGACTGAAGTTATCAGCCCGCATATCCGTCATAAAAGCATCCCGATGTTTGTCAACCGACTATCGGGATGCTTTCATTTTTTTTATATTTTGTCACCTGACATACTTCGTTTGCGCGTGCGTAAAGAACGTCTGTCGGGGTGACAAACTTCGTTTACACATGTGACAAAGGCGTTTGTCAGTATATCAAAGTCTCCTGTTTTGTGTGTAAAGAGCGTTTGGCGGCTGACAAAGGGAGCTTACGCAGGTGATAAGGGTGTATGGCGGGGTGGCAGAGGGCATTTACACGTGTGACTGGAATGTTTGGCAGGGGGACAGAGATGGTTTACACATGTGACAGGAATGTTTGCCGGGGTGACAGAAAGTGTTTACACATGTGTAAAGCGTGTTTGTCACCCGACAGAGATGATTTACACACGCACTGGGCGTGTTTGCCCATGTGGCAGACGTTCCGGACGGTGCGCGGAGGAGGTTTGACCATTGACAAAGGCCGGCGGCACACTGTCCGGCGGTTCCCGACACGGGGCAGAGGGAGCGAGATGGAAAGGTTTTGCAAATTTTTCTTGAAAAATGTTTTGCAATGTAAACAATGGAATGTATCTTTGCAAGGGTGAAACCCACGGAGTATCGCATGCTCCGCCGTTTCACACGTTTTTTGGGATTACTTGACACGGGCAACCCCATCGGTAATGGGAACAACGTCCTTTGAAAATCACATGGCGAGATGATGCCGATAATCAGTTTTTAGGAGAGGCAAGGAAGTATCTATTTTCAAAGAGACTATTATTATGGTGAGCGACGCACGTGAGGGAGATAATCCGACAAGAGTTTTTCATCATCTATGTTTCATTTTTCAATCATCGTTATCAATTATGGATAATCTACAAATCAGAGGGTTTCGTGTATCAAGAATGGCAAATGCCGCCCACAAGCAGTTTCACCAGGAGTTTATAGAGAAGTTACGGGTCAACAGTGCGCTCAGAGAGAGGCTGTCTGCCCAAATAGAGGAGTACGCGCAGGCCTTGCAGCAGGAGAACGTGTACTACAGTCTGCCGGGGAAGAGCGTGCTCACAGGGAAAATAAACCGTGCCTGCTCCCTCTGCGGCAGTGTGTACAACGCCATGAAGGCCATCGTCACTTACAAGCGAAGGATGGCCGAAACGGACGAGCTGAAGGATGCCGCCGCGAAGATGGAGAACTTCATGAAGACATACGGCATCACGCGCGTCAAGCGATACATCCGGCGACTGTCGCTGTTCAAGAGTCTGGCCGATGACATCCTGAAGAATTACAGCGCGGAGATGGAGCTCCTGGGCATCGGGGAAGAGGTGGCACACCTGAAGAGGCTGTCGGCCGACATGCAGGCCTTCATCGCCGTCCGCACGGCAGAGACTCAGGGCATCCCTCGCCGCGCCATGCAGCAGGCACGCCAAAGGGTCGATGCCTGCTACAAGAAAATCGTCGGGAGCATCAATGCCTATGCTTTCCTGGCGGAAGACCAGCGCGAGTTCAGCGACATCATCCATTTCGCCAACGCCCAGATACGCCGTTACCGGAATGTGGAGCTGAACAGGCCGGCAACGGCTGCGGAAGAGCCTGTCAGAGAAGCCACCGAGCAGCAGTCGCAGTCCGCCGAGACGGAATCCACATCGGCAGCAAAGACAACCCATGCAGAGTCCTATCCCCCATCTTCCTCACTGTCGGAACAAGAGAACGGCCTCACCGGCAACACAGAGCACCAGGAGAAAAGGTTGTCATCGTTGACTAACCCCAATCTAAATGCTCGACATGGGTCAAAATGGGGGCTGTCGGTTGATAGGTCATACGGACTCAGTCGAGGGACTACAGAGAGGTATAGGGAGCCTTGATGGACTCTTTTATCAGTTCCAGGAAGACCATGGCACTCTTCTTGTGATAAGCACCTTTCAGCAGGTGGGCGTAGTTGGTTACCGGAATATTCAGCTCGGATATGGGTATGGCCGTGAGATGTTCAATGCCACGGATGGACTGTTCGGTCAAAATACTGATGAAGTTGGTTTGCTTCAGTATGTTGAGGATGGCATGCTTTTCGTTGATTGTGGCGCGGACATTCAATCGTGCGCCTTGTTGACTGAGATAATACTCTACGGAGTTACATTCTTTGAATCCCATTTCAGGAAGTATGGCGTTCTGATGTTCCAGGTCCTTGAATGTAAGCATCTTCCGGCCGGCCAAAGGATGCGTGTCGCGCATGACGGCCCTAATGTAATAACTGATTACAGGTATGCTCTCCACCCAGTCGTCTTCTCCTTTGGCAAGAATGGAGAAAGCTAGGTCTATCTGGTTACTACGCAGCAGGTGGATGAGTTCCTGTATGCTTTTGTAATATACATGCAGGTGCACGTGTGGGTGCAGTTTCATAAACTTAATCATCGCTATGCGCATGTATTGCTCCATTGTTGGGGTGAGCCCTATTTTAAGTTCACCACTCAACAGTCCTTTGATGTCGGACATCCGGTTCTGGCACTCATCCATCTTCTGAATCGTTTCCTGAGCAAGTGGAAGCAGTGTCTGTCCGCTTTCGGTAAGTTTTACCTTGTGAGAAGTTCGCGTGAAAAGAGCAGAGCCAATTTCTGTTTCCAGCGCTTTGATCTGCTGGGAGATGGCACTTTGTGACAGAAAGAAGGTGCGTGATGCTTCTGAGAAACTGCCCGTTTTGGCAATTTCTACAAAATACTTAAGTTGTCTAATCTCCATAGTCTACGTGTTTTTTAGATAATACATTCGGTTATGATGCTGTTAAATTATATACTTTTGACGGGAAAGTCAAATATCCAGGCTTTCTTTTTAGGATATTTATATGATGCGCCTCTCTAACGAATCTCTCGGGTCACTTTCTCTTGAGCATATATTTCTGCCCATTTCATCGTGCTTCTGACTTATTCAATCCGCGTTAAAAAAGAAAAATGAGCGAAGAAGATAAGAGGGAAAGTCTTCTTCGCTCTTTAACACCCCCTCAACTCACGTTGACTGGTGAAAAACAATGAATTAATAACTAAAATTATGAAGAAAAAATTGACACCGTTTGCGAAATCATTAGAACTTCTTCCTTTCATGTGCAAAAGTAGTTGTGATTACACGGTCAGTTTAATTTGTTTTTTGTAAAAAAACAGAAGTTAGGATTAGCGGAACTTATATTGTGCTTATATATGCCTCCAGAGATATCTGTGTAGCATCTGACACCGAGGAATATTTTATTGACAAATAATGAGGCGGAAAGGACATTACATGGAAAAAATGACGTACTTTTGTGGGAAAGGAAGATTGTGAACATGCAAGAACTAAGGATACAAGGCAAACACTTTACAGAAATATTTCTCCGTTCTGTCACCGACTATCATGTTGCGAATGATGTCGACCAACCGATGACTTGCCCTTTCCCGCAGGGTGGACTGGATGCACTCCTGTATGAAAAGAATTGGATAGACACCGTGCAGTGGCATTTGGAGGACATTATCCGCGACCCGCTCATCGAACCGATTGAAGCGTTGCAGGTAAAGCGTAGGATAGATACCCTCAACCAGCAACGGACGGATCTGGTCGAGTATATTGATTCGTTTTTCCTGTCTCGTTTTCGCGACGTCATCCCTCTTGAGGAAGCCACGTTCAATACAGAAAGTCCGGCGTGGGCCATTGACCGCTTGTCTATTCTGTGTCTGAAAATCTATCACATGCAGATAGAGTCTTGCCGCAATTCATCTTTGCGTGACAGACTCGAGATATTGCAGGCGCAGGAACGAGATTTGCAGACTGCCATTGACGAACTGCTGGACGACATTGCCGCGGGACGCAAGTATATGAAGGTATACAGGCAGATGAAGATGTATAACGATCCGGAGTTGAACCCCGTCCTGTATAGCAAAAAGTAAGGATATGGAAGAGTTCCTGCAATACATCTGGCAGCATCGCCTTTGGTCTCCTCAACCCGTTTGTCAGACGGAGCAGGGCGACGAGTTGGAGATTATAGAAGGCGGTTTGCCGAATACGAATGCCGGTCCCGATTTTTTCAACGCTAAAGTTAAGATTGGAGGTACCATGTGGGTAGGCAATGTTGAGATTCACAGCATGGCCTCCGACTGGTATCGTCATGGCCACCACCTGGACCCCAAATACGACAATGTTGTACTGCATGTCGTAGAGCACGCCGACGTACAGGTTACCCGACGCACGGATGGAACACCCATCCCGCAGTTCATATTGACTTACCGCGAGGAAACCCATGAGCGTTTCCGGACTCTGTGTGAACATACGAAGTCCAAGCCCTGTCTTGCCGTGTTGCCGGCTATACCGCGATTGAAGGTACACAGTTGGTTGAGCGCGTTGCAGATAGAACGTCTGGAACAGAAGACGGAGCAGATAAACCGCTGGTTGGAGATGTGTGAGAAGGACTGGAAGCGCGCCTTTTTTGTCTCGCTTGCACGTAGTTTAGGTATGAGCATCAACAGTGATGTGATGGAACGATGGGCGTTGAAGATTCCCTTAGGAGCATTGGCCAAGCATCGTGATAACCTTTTGCAGGTGGAGGCGTTGTTCCTCGGACAGGCCGGATTCTTGCCTGAAGACCAGGCGGAAGACGAAGACGAGACGATTAAACTCTACCTGCGTGAGTACCTCTTCTTGAAACACAAATTCTCGTTGCCTGCACCGGTTGAGGAAACACAGTGGAACATGTTGCGGCTTCATCCCTCTAACTTTCCACAGGTGCGGGTTGCACAGTTGGCGACCTTATACCACAAACATAGCGATGACTTCTTCTCGCTGATGCTGGAGGCACGCAACGAGAAAGACGTCGCCGGACTGCTTGATGTCAGTCTCTCGCCGTTCTGGAAAAGACATTATAATTTAAGACAACTTTCGGCACGCAGTTGCGACAAGCACATCGGCCCGACGGCCCGGCGGATTGTTATCATCAATACATTGGTGCCGTTCATGTATGCCTACGGTAAGCACATCTCGAACAGCGCATTGGTCAGCAATGCCATAAAGTTCATGGAGCAAATCCCACCGGAGGACAACCGCATCCTTCGGGCGTGGAGAGCGTGCGGAATTGTCGCCCAGCATGCCGGTGATAGCCAGTCGCTCATACAGTTGGAGCGCAACTATTGTGAGCGGAAGGACTGCCTCCGTTGCAGGTTCGGGTTTGAGTATTTAAGGAAATAGCAAGATTGATGGGAAGTAAACAAATGTATCGTGAGCCCCAGTTGTTCAGGACGACCTTGTCCTGCGGGTTGCGGGTTGTTCTGGAACAAACGGACGGGAATGTTGCCTATTGCGGCTATGCGATTGATGCCGGAACACGAGATGAGGATGAGGCCCATCCGGGAATGGCTCATTTCATTGAACATATGCTCTTCAAAGGAACCTCGAAGCGCAAGGCGTGGCACATCCTGAACCGCATGGAAAATGTCGGCGGAGAGTTGAATGCCTATACCAACAAAGAAGAGACGGTGGTCTATTCGGTCTTTCTTGTCGAGTGTATGCAACGCGCTGTGGAACTGTTGACCGACTTGGTGTTTCATTCCACGTTCCCGCAACATGAGATACAGAAAGAGATAGAAGTCATCATCGACGAGATAAACAGTTATGAGGATTCTCCCGCCGAACTGATATTTGACGAGTTTGAGAATATGATCTTTGACGGTCATGCGTTGGGGCATAACATCCTGGGCGAACCGGACAGGCTGCGCACCTACACGACAAGCGATGCCCTGAATTTCACGCATCACTTTTATCGACCGGACAATGCCGTTTTTTTTGTTCGTGGAAACATTACATTCAAGCAACTTGTCCGTATGCTGGAAAAGTGCCTTGAGATGCCGGTGTCTTACCCTTCCCTTCCGGAGGCACCGCTTTACCTTCCCCGGGTCGCACCGGCTCCTTATGTGGCCAGTCGGCAAATCCGGACGCGTGACACGCATCAGGTTCATGCTATGGTCGGAAGCCGCGCTTACCCGATGCAGCATCCACAACGTCTGGGACTGTTTCTCCTAAATAATGTCATTGGTGGTCCGGGCATGAACAGCCTGCTGAACGTTTCTCTGCGCGAACATCACGGACTGGTCTATACGGTAGAAAGCAACCTGACCGGCTATACCGATACCGGGATATTCAACATATACTTTGGGTGCAACGCCATTGATGTCGAACGGTGCATAGAACTTACCCGCAAAGAATTGCTCTCGCTCTGTACGAAAGCAATGTCTACTGCCCGGCTGCACGCGGCGAAGAAACAACTCATCGGACAAATAGGAGTCGCCACAGACAATCATGAAAACAACATTCTGGGATTGGGAAAGGCCTATCTGCATTACAACCGTTGTGAGGCCATTCCTGAAATCTGTCGGCGCATTGAAGCACTGACATCCTCCCAGTTACTTGACATTGCGAACGAAATCTTTCATCCCGACCTGCTTTCGGTCTTGATTTATACCGGCAATCAGTAGCGACAGGCGTGCCCTCTCCCCTCAGACATCAGTGGGTGGGTTGAGGAGCAGTTACTTTCAAGAAGGCAGTCCCGTTAACGAGGTGTTGATTGAAGTGGTTCTTGGCACCTTGCGGTCCTTCCTGCTCGGCGCGTGAGAACTTTGTCCCGATGCCCGGGATGCAGGTAAGAAGCGAGAGTTGACCGTCCGGGAAAGCCGGGTCTGCATTCTTGCTGTAGTAGATGGGTCGTTCAGGCGTAAAGAGATGCAGGAAGGTGTTGGCTGTCGGTGAGAGAATGGTGAGAGTTTGGCTGAGATACTGAAGTCGCATAGCCGTAAAATGCGAGTAATAGCCTTTGAACTCGGGATACTCCCAGGTCTGACCGGTGATGGTGTTGTTATAGGTTTTGTTGTGTAACCCATAAGTCGTCCCTTTGAGACGGTTCTTCCAGACATGATACGGGCCGTCAGCCAGCAGTTGTGCGGCAACAACCTCTTCCTCCTGTGCGTCAAAGGTAATTCCGGCATAGTCGTAGTCACCATTGAGAACATAAGAGTAGTCTAGCCTAAGCCAACCGTCCGAGAGAATGGTCCAGACGAGTTTCTGCCCTTCGGCATAGTGCACGGTGACTTGGTAACCTTCCGGTGTGCGTTGGTGGGTCAGGCGGGTAAAGGGAGCCTCCATGCCGGCGAAACGTGCACGGCCAAATCCCTTTGCTTGTCCGATGGAGAGCAGTGCTCCGGTCTGTTTGTCAAAGGTGACGGCCGATTGCTTGGTGAGAATGGTGAGTCGGCTGTCGTCTTCCTGTATCTTTACACGTGTGCGGTTTGTGCGTGGAAGGATGCGTGAGACAAGTTGTTGAGGGGTAGAGATAGTCCATGTCCACGTATTCAGTACGCGGCCGGTGTGGTCAATAGCCGTGATGGAGAGCATGTCGTGTTGCTTCCAGTCTGTGGGGAGGTCAAGACGCAGTAGCGCATCAGCAGTCTGTGGCTTTGCATCGGGGACAGACACGGGGAGAGGGGTGCTGTGTAGCTGTCCATCGGTAAGATTCAGTGGAGTGGCAAAGCGATGAAGCGCGACCTTGAAAGAACATTGATTCAGATTGGTGAAATGGAAGCGGTTGGCAACGCGGAGCGTTCCATCAAAGTGATCGAAGTCTGGTTTCTCGATGTGAATGGGCGACCAAATCTCTTTAATCGTATAGAAGGAACCCTCTTTCTCGTGATGTGGCCCTAAGATACCGTCGGGGGCTTTGTTGTTGAAGACGTCAATGCTGTCATTCAGGTCATGGCGCACGAGCCCCTCGTCGGCAAAAACCCAAAGGAACTGGCCCGCGGCAGTCGGGGTGTTGAGCATGAGTGTATAATAGTCTTCCAAGCCTGCTCCGTGGCCGCCATCGTGAAGCCCGTGAAGGCTTTCTGTGGGCATGAAGATTACGTCGCCTTTTGTGGCCCTCTCTTTGGCCGGCTGAAAGCGCGGATAGTGTTTGGTGTCGACTCCTTCGTACCGAGACCAAGGCTCAACGACTTGCCGTTGCTGGATATCAAGCTGGCGATAGAGTGGACGGCTTGCGTGTGGGAAACCACCCTCATTGCCGTTGGCCCAGATGACGATACTGGGGTGATTGACATCACGGCGTATCATTTCGCCAACAAGTCGGCAAGCGGTCGGACCATCGTAAGGACTTTGCCATCCGGCCAACTCGTCAATGACATATAATCCAAGTGAGTCGCATACATCAAGGAAAAACTGATCGGGCGGGTAGTGACTCATGCGGACGGCATTCATGTTCATGTCTTTGATGAGGTTGACATCTTCAATGGCCAGGGCTTTGCTGCTGGTGCGGCCGCTTTCAGGCCAGAAGGTATGCCGGCAGACACCCTTGAACATGATTTTCTGTCCGTTGACATAGAATCCGTCAGCAGGTTTTACCTCAATGGTTCGGAAACCAAATCGTTGAGCAAAACTATGGACCGTCTTGCTGCCTTGGGAAAGGGAGAAAATAGCCGTGTAGAGGTGGGGTGTCTCGGGTGTCCAGGGCTTAATGTCCGGAGCGTGGAGTGAGAGACGGGCGCTATCATTATTGAGTGCGTCAACCGGAGACTTTGCGACCAGTTTATTTTGAGCATCATAGATGGAGAGAGAGACAGAAAGGTCGTGACATTCTCCTTTGCTGTCTGTCACGACATCAGCCCGTATTTCGCCTGTGTGTCGTGCATCAATAGCTACATGGTCGATGAAGGTCTGCGGTTGTGCTTCTAAGTAGACAGGCCGGAAGATGCCGCCGAAAATCCAATAGTCGGCCCGGCGTTCCGCCTCGTTGATGCTTGGGTTGGAGGACTCTTTGCTGACTTTGACTTCGAGCAGGTTTCCCGAAGTCCGGTTTATCAAAGAGGTGATGTCATATTTGAATCGGTAGAAGGCTCCTTGGTGTATGGGGCCTGCCAATTGGCCGTTTATCTTGACCTCCGCATCGGTCATGACTCCTTCAAAGGCAATGAAAACGCGTCGGTTCTCCCACGTGCGAGGGATGTTGAACGTGGTGCGATAAAGTCCTTGTTCGTGATGAGGCTCTTTGTCGTGACCATAATTATAGGCACCGAACCCTTGTTGTTCCCAGCAGGAGGGGACCGGAATCGTGCTCCATTGTCCGCTTCGTGCTCCGTCGGTACAATAGAATTGCCAGTCAACGGTATGGTCTTTATCCGTTCCCGAAAGAAAGAGTGTGTCAGTAAAAACTTGTTGCGCAGATGAAAAGGTACAAAAGAGCACCGATAAGGTGAGGATGAGTGTGCGTTTCATAGTATCAGAGTTGTTAATGAGACAAATATCGTGTTTTGCTCTGATTAAACAAACAGGGAGGCCGAATTTTATGAATCGGTCTCCCTGTTTGGGCAGAAGCCTGTCTGTATGTCGTTTTTAGAGATATGCTTTTACAGCGGCATCGAGATCGTTGATGTCTTCGCCTCGTTTCTGAATCTCGCCTTTCTTGTCGATGATGAAAAGTGTGGGGACAGACTGTACATTATAGGTTGCCGCAATAGTTGAGTATACACCGTTGCCATCGCGTACGCATGTCCAGGGGAGGTTGTCGGCAACGGTTTTCCAATAATGTTCGTCAGCGTCAAGTGAAACCTGATAGATTTCGAAACCGCGATCCTTGTATTTCTCGTAAAGGGTATTGAGCTGGATGTTATGTCCGGCCGAGATAGCACTTTGGTAGATGGTAAAGTCAAGCAGAATGGTCTTGCCTTTCAGTTCAGAGAGTTTGTGGATGTTACCCTTGAGGTCGCGCAGGGAGATATCAATGAATCCCATCTCTTTGGGTGACTCTTCCATCTCAATAACCTTCTCGCGTGGTTGACGCGTGTTCTTCATACCCTTGATGGCTATGTTGTAGAGGTTTCGTGAGCGGTCGGCATGGGGATAGAGATTGTTCAGACCGGTTGCTACAGCAGCAAAGCATTTTACGTCTTCTTTTGAGTTCAGAGGGTCGAAGATGAGGTAACCGTTGAGCTGTTGGAAGAGAGCGAAATAGGCAGAAGTGGAACATGGGTCAGCGTAAATGTAATTCATTTTCACGTCCTGCTTATAGTTGTTGATGGTCTTTAAAAGACTATCCTGAAAGACATCCATCCCGATTGAACCGTTGGATGAAGCCTTGTATAGTGCGTTGGTCTTTTCTTGCAGTATGGCATGCTTATGCGACAGTTCCTTGATGCGTTGGCAATTCTCAGAACCTTCGACCGTATAGGCAGTGCTGAAGGTAGCTGCATCGGCAGTGACACGTACGGTTTCTGTTGAGTCAATGGAGAGATTGATGATCTTGTCTCCCAGACGCAGGCGGAAGAAGTCCGGCGATTCCGGGCGTTTGCTTTTGAAGGAGAAGGCTCCGTTGGATTTCAGTTTAACAGAGTCAATCACTTGTATTCCCTGTAGGGAGGAAGCTTCAAATATCAGGGTCTGGTTTGCGGCATTGCTGACATGACCCTCTATGCCAAACTGTTCGTTTTTATTGCAGGCAGAAAGGATGAGCAATCCTGCCAGTGCTGCGAGTGTAAAATTTTTTTTCATGATTTTGTCTTTAGGAAAGACCTGTCTGGTCGTATTTTTCGGTTGCAAAGTTACGCGTTTTCCTAAAAAAAACAATAAAGCAGAAAGTTTTTACTTAATTATCACAGCATTACGTTATTATTGTCTATCTTTGCACGCTATTTAAAAGAATTATACAGATAATTTTATGATTAATCCTATTGTTAAGACGATTGAGTTGCCTGATGGAAGAACCATCACACTCGAAACGGGAAAGCTGGCAAAACAGGCGGATGGTGCCGTTATGCTGCGCATGGGTAATACCATGTTGCTTGCTACTGTTTGTGCCGCCAAGGATGCAGTTCCCGGAACAGATTTTATGCCGCTTCAGGTAGAGTACAAAGAAAAATTCTCGGCAGCAGGCCGTTTCCCGGGAGGTTTTACCAAACGTGAGGGACGTGCATCAGACTATGAAATTCTGACTTGTCGCCTGGTTGACCGTGCTTTGCGCCCTCTATTCCCAGATAATTTTCATGCTGAAGTTTATGTCAACATCATTCTCTTCTCGGCTGACGGCGTAGACATGCCGGATGCATTGGCTGGTCTTGCCGCTTCTGCTGCTTTGGCAGTCAGCGATATTCCGTTTGGCGGTCCAATCTCTGAGGTACGTGTTGCACGTATCAATGGAGAGTTTGTCATTAACCCGACATTTGAGCAGTTGGCCAACGCAGATATGGACTTGATGGTTGGTGCCACCTATGAGAACATCATGATGGTTGAGGGCGAAATGAGCGAAGTGTCAGAGCAGGATTTGATTGCTGCTTTGAAGGCTGCTCATGAAGCAATCAAACCTATGTGTAAGGCTCAGATGGAACTTGCCGAAGAAGTTGGTTCTACCGTAAAGCGCGAATACAACCATGAGGTAAACGACGAGGAACTCCGTAAGGCTGTTCACGATGCATGCTATCAGAAGGCATACGAGATTGCAGCCTCAGGCAATCGCAACAAGCACGAGCGTGAGGAAGCGTTTACCGCTATTCGCGAAGACTTCAAGTCACAGTACAGTGAGGAGGAACTTGAAGAGAAGGCTCCGCTGATTGACCGTTACTATCATGATGTAGAAAAAGAGGCCATGCGTCGTTGTGTTCTCGATGAGGGCAAGCGTCTGGATGGTCGTAAGACAACCGATATCCGTCCTATCTGGTGCGAGGTAAGCCCATTGCCCGGTCCTCACGGTTCGTCAATCTTCACCCGTGGTGAGACTCAGTCACTCTCAACCGTTACGCTGGGTACAAAGTTGGACGAGAAGATTGTGGACGATGTGTTGACACATGGCAAGGAGCGTTTCCTCCTTCACTATAACTTCCCTCCATTCTCTACCGGTGAGGCAAAGGCTCAGCGTGGCGTAGGCCGTCGTGAGATTGGTCACGGCCACTTGGCATGGCGTGCGCTGAAGGGTCAGATTCCGGCAGACTATCCATACGTGGTTCGCGTTGTATCTGACATCCTCGAGTCAAACGGCTCTTCTTCTATGGCTACTGTATGTGCCGGTACATTGGCATTGATGGATGCCGGTGTCAAGATTAAGAATCCGGTGTCAGGTATTGCCATGGGTTTGATTAAGAATCCGGGTGAGGAAAAGTATGCTGTGCTGAGCGACATCCTGGGCGATGAGGACCACCTCGGAGACATGGATTTCAAGGTAACAGGTACAAAGAATGGTATTACGGCCACACAGATGGATATCAAGTGTGACGGCTTGACATACGATATTCTGGAGAAGGCTCTTCTGCAGGCTAAGGAAGGACGTGAATATATTCTCGGCAAACTCGTAGAGACAATCGCAGAGCCACGCGAAGACCTGAAGCCGCATGCACCGCGTATCGAGACGATGACAATTCCTAAGGAGTTCATCGGTGCTGTGATTGGCCCGGGTGGAAAGATTATCCAGGGCATGCAGGAAGAGACGGGTGCAACTATCACCATTGAAGAAATAGACAATGTAGGTAGAATCGAGATTGCTGGTACTTGCAAGCAGAGCATTGATGATGCGATTCGCATGATTAAGGCCATCGTTGCTGTTCCTGAAATCGGTGAGGTTTACAAGGGTAAGGTTCGCAGCATCATGCCTTACGGAGCCTTTGTAGAGTTCCTTCCCGGTAAGGACGGTTTGCTCCACATCTCTGAATTTGACTGGAAGCGCCTTGAAACCGTTGAGGAAACCGGCATCAAGGAAGGTGACGAGATTGAAGTGAAACTGCTCGACATCGACCAGAAGACCGGAAAGTTCAAGCTTTCACATCGTGTTCTCCTCCCGAAACCGGAAGGTTATCAGGAGCGTCCGGCACGCCGTGAACGTCCGGAAGGCGAGCGTCGCCATGGCAATAACGAACGTCGTGAACGCCGAGAAAAACAATGAATCTGTTATAAGGCCGCGAAAATGCTGCTGAAATAGAACTTATAGAAAAAAGGAGAGGGGGTTGCACTATGTGCAGCCCCCCTTTTATATTGTAAGGTTAATGCCGGTATTTGCTGTTCGAAAAGGCATTAAATGTTAAAGTTATTTCTGGCTTTGTCTTAAATATTTAAGACCACGCCTTAAATTATTTAAGACTGGTCGCTTCAGTAGACCGCTTTCGAGTGCTCTTGTAGGGCAGAGTATCCTAATAGTGAGAACTGTAATGTGGCGCATGGGATGGGTGTTCAAATGCTATTCAAATGCCATTCAAACGTCGTTATTGTACAGTTTAAAGACAAATGGGACAGGGCTCGAGGGAAAGTGATTCAATGCATAGTGGCAAATTTATCTGGCATTTCGCTCTACTTTCAGGATAGTTGTGGGCAGGGCTGTTTTTCGGCCCTGCCATTTATATGATTTGGCAAGGTCGAATCATATAAAAGACACGACCGAATCATATATTAGCAAAGGCAAAATCATGAGTTGCCTAAAGTGTCCCTACAGTCATCTGTAGCAGGTGTATGACCGATTCTACGACTTTGTACAGGTGAGGTAAAATGTCTTTGTATCCAATCGGTCAATAGATCGTCCAAAGTTTATCCTGAGGCTCTTATGAGTGGAAGGGAATCATGAATACCTTCTCTGATCCATTCTCATTTTTCCCACATTCTATAATGACATCCTTATTGAACATGGACGTGAAAGAATTTGGAATGTAGCTGCCGTCTGTAAGTCTTTCGAAAACAGAGGTAACGAACGCTGTTTTCTCCATATCGAGCGGTGTGTAGGCATGGGTCCATTGCTCTCCTTGCTTTCTTGCCTGATTCTGCTCAGAGGTGTGTTGTATCTCGTGCGCAATGGTGTTATGGGCTGGCAACTCCTTGTAATTGAATTCCTTCAGCACTTCCATGATGTTTTCTGTAAGGAACCCCGGCTTGAATAGCAATGTGTCCAGGTCGCGCTTCTTAACAGCAGTGTTCAGCCCGGACTGAGGAAAATGCAGCAGAGCAATATCAATCTCTGTATTGTAGTTGCGTAGCAGCAGATAGAGTCGGTTGATGATGGAATAGAACTTGCCATCGTCATAAAAGGCTTCCAAGTGGATATTTTCCACAGGCATTTTCAGTTTGATGAGATGTTCCTCCGATGGGTAGTGTTTATCCCACCCCAAAGTGTCAAGTTTCGTTTTGATTGAGTGTTCTCTGCTGTCATCTTTGTGTTGTTGCTGATACTGTCCAGCAATATTGGGTCTAAAGAGTTAAGAATTTGGATAATCATACTTTAACAGACTCTATGCTTAATAAAATAACAATCACGGCCTTCAGCGGAGGAGAAAATGGACCCCAAAGCGTTTGACTACAGCTGTAAGAGAACCTATCTGTACTCTAATGACCGATTGTGATTAGAATGCTGTTCAACCTCTCTTCGAACACAGTTCGAACGACACATTTGCCCCATAACGGTCTAACGGCCCAGGGTTAACGTTGCTCGGGGTGGATGAAGTTCTTGTCACGCTCTTTGCCGCATAGCCACCACTCGTGGGGGAGGATGATCCAGTCATTGCGCAGGTGAGGCGTGATGGTCTGCTTCAGCTGTATGTATTCGGCGATGTAGCGTCGCACGTCCTTGGGTGTAGTGTCGAGGGTGTGCT
>JAQXZK010000107.1 GCA_029227175.1 Bacteroidales bacterium
GTTAAGTCATCAATCCTATAGCCCTGGCAATTTGTCTTGTAACGTGTTACAAATTCCGGGTCATTAAACTGTTGGTCAAGATAAGGCTTGTTGAAATAGTATTTCCCATGCAGTTCATACAGGTTTGGTATATCTTTATCAGCATAACCCATTGTGAAAATTACCTCAGTATGAAAAAGAATGCTCGCAATAGTAGTAAGATTGAACGCCCATACTTTCAATCTCAAACTGCTAAGCATTGAAATGACAATTCCGAGTACAACAATGAGTATGGGTAACAAAAAGGCAATGACCATACTCTGGTAGTATAGCCATAAAACTATTGGATTCCACAACAGCAGTAGTACCAATAATAGGTTCATTGCTTTTAATCGCTTTCGTGTCATTCTACGTCAAAGAAGCAATCTGCGATTTAATCTGATTTTCAAATGCCGTTTTCTCCATGATATCTAGTTTGGAGGTCGTCTTCAGAACCTTTAAGTTAGCAACATTAGGCCATCCCATCATATCCAGTAGAAGATCTAATGACGAGAGGTGTAGTGTAGAGAATCTATTCCTATTGAACTCCATCCAGCAAATACCATTTGCCTTTTGTGCTGTATAAAGAGATATGCGGCAGGTTTGTATGTTTGGACTGATATTGAATACATTGCACGCCACATAGTACACAAGTGACAAACATGTATTGGCATAATCCTGTTGTAGATCGCCTTGCGTCTTAGCACGTACGGAAATCTTACCCGTTGTCTTCAAGGTCGCCTTTTTGATTGGTACCTTCAACGAAGGATCTTCTGTCAGTTCAATGCTCACATCTATGCTTTTGGCAGCCTGATTGTATTTGTAATCCAGTTCAATGATGAATGGTACAACCAACGTGGTAGGAAATGCATGGAAGGCATCATCAACGATATGACTTTCGCCATCAATGATCTCCTGTTGTGCTCTTACACTCGCATCATAGACCTTTTTGAAAGAAGCATTAGCTTTATCAGCTTGAGCTTGTTCTATAAGGTTAAACAACTTCTGAATCTCATCCCATGCTTCCATACGTTGTTTCTTTACTTTTTCAATGTTTTCCTTGAGAAAATCAGACTCACTCACAGAAGAACTTTTTGGATTATGATTCAAATTTCTTGCCTCGTTTACCACAAGATTTTTTGCTTCGTTGTCCGATGGCTTCTTGATGTCCAATGTCTTCCACTGGTATGCGCCTTGTGGTTTTACATTCTGTTGAACAGAGTACGATGAAGCCAAACGCAATTTACTCTTCTTATGTATTGCGGTAAAAGCATCCTGTGCCTCCTCATACATTTTGAACATATTGTTTGTCAGCTTCTGCTCTGTGGTTTTATGGGTAGAGCTTCGTTTGGCTGTTGACTCGCCTATATCACCATATACAGTAAAAAGGTATTCGCCATCAGGTGTTAAACGTAATGTAGCTCTTCCTGATTTATACGAACTGAATACTGTGTACGTTTCTGAAAGCGAAACGATTGGCTTTGGCTGTTTTGAGTATATTCTTATTTTTCCCATTATTGTATCGCTTTTAATCCTTCGTATGGTTTTATTGATGTTGTGAACAGACCACAACACATTTCTTTCTTCTTACATTCCTGACAGATGTCGGGATAATCGTTTTTCCAATCCGAAATACTCTGTTGAGCAAATTCATGAAAATTATCCGGCAAGAGACATAACGGAATATTGTATATGCAGACATTGTAGCGCCATTCATCCAGATATTTTACTGCATCCAATAAGTGCGAGACGTATTCCTTCGGCTCTATCCAAATGTTTCTGTTGTTTTTGATGGCATATCCTGTATATTCCATACCCATGAATGCTATCCATGCAACAAAAGGCAGATTCTTATGAATAAACTCGGCTAATGGCAGAAATCGCTTGTAGTTGATTTTGTTCATCACTATTCGTAGTTCGATACATGCTCCTACAGATGCCAGATTGTACAGTCCTGTTATGGTCTCTTCAAACGCACCCTTTGCGCCAGCAATGATGTCGTGATCTCTGTAGAAGTCAGAATGAATTGGTATGCCGAAAATTATACGTCCTTCTCCTGCTTCAACTAATGCCGAAGCATAATTTGAGTCTTTGAAATTACGACCATTGCTGAGAATGTGAATATCCGTATCAGGAAGTTGTTCACGAATGTGCTTTACGAGAGCAATTAACTTATCGCCCAATAAGGTAGGTTCGCCTCCAGTAACACCAATAATCGGTAAATCCTTGGGGGCGTTTTGGATACGCAACAGGTTCTCTTCGTACAGTTGTTCTATGTCGTCAACATTCATTGGAGGCTGGCAGCACATCAAACAATGATTGTTACACTGTTCCGTACAGAACAATGTATTGTCGTTGGATAATATGTCTAATGGTCTTTGTGTCATACCAACCAGCTTTTGAATATTGGCATCACCTCATCGTGACGCGTTACTATTAATTCTATAAGGTACTCAATGATTGCTTTGTTTTTTCTACATAACCATGAGTTAGGTCTGAAACCATACGCATCACCTTGGGTAGAATAGTTTCGTACCGGATCAGCACCACAATAAACTCGTATAGGGCAATCTGCACATCCTGCAATCGTCTCGTTGCACCATATCTTTCCTAATTCTCTTACTTTCTGACCATAAACGATGTCTTCGTATTTATCATCAACACTACCCAAACGGAATGTGTAGTCATTGAATTCTGCAAGCATTCGTGATTCATCCGAAGCATATACATAGCCATCATAGTTATATACGAGAACAGAATTTATGATGCCGGCAGGTGACTGCAAGTCAACAAATCCCGTGCAGAATGGCGTTAGCATCTTTCGGAGAATGATTGCAGCAAACTCCTCGATAAAGAACCGACCGTTAAGGTTAAGTTCTATAATGTGGTCTAGGGCTTTCTTATAGAAATCAATAAACTTATCCGTGTATTCATCCCAGTCAGAATTGTCTCTTGCAAGTCCGTAAGGGTTCAATGCTCTCAGGAAAATGCTGTTAAATCCTAATCGCTCATATTCGTCAACTATCTCGATTGGATGAAGTACACCCTCTTCCGAAGCGGTCATCAGAGCAGATACTTGGTCATGACCAAGCAATGTTCTTGCCTTTGTTATACCGGCAACCACTTTCTCATGACTGTCCTTCTTTCCTCTGTTCTTGTTGTGTAGCCATTCTGGACCATCAAGAGATGTAGAAATCAGAACATGATAGGTCTGGCAAATATCCATTATCTCCTCTGTAAGATTGATACTGTTCGTACAAAGGACATAATCTATTTTTCTTTTCTCTGTCTTATTTATTTCTTCTGCACGTTCAATGCCATACCTAATCAGTTTAGGTTCCAATGTAGGTTCTCCTCCTTGAAATTCCATTGTAAGGAATGGAGAACGTGACTTGAACATCAACTCTACAGCTTTGTCCATAGTATGGAAACTCATGGAACAATGCTTGCTTACCTCATCTTGACTTGAAGCTTGGCAATATACACAGTTCTGATTGCAGCGAAGCGTCAGCACAAATATATGTAGTGCGGTAAAATTGTCGAGAAAACTCTTCTTCTCCCTAAGTCTGGCTGCATACACATCCATCATAGGAGAGAAATAATTATTCGTCACAAAGAAATTGGCATATAGGCTTTTGAACAATTCTTCATCTACTTCTTCTTTCTTCGCTAAACGGCATGCGGTACCATTTGGAACGACAATCATGTCTCCCAATTCATTTACCAGCACCTCCTTGTTTTTGATTCTAACAAAGTTAAATGGAAGTATGTAATAGTTATCAGTCGAAATCATTTTCGTCTAAATTGTCGAACTCGCCGAATGCCTTTGCGTATAAAATTGTTTTAATATCCTTGGTCTCAGTATTGATGATTTCTCTTAACTTGAAGTCATTCATCTTATCCCAAAATCCGTTGATATTAAACTCGTCTTCAGCCTTTTGAATAATTGTGAGAGTCTCGTAATCATTATCGATTGCTCTCTCAATACTATATTGATCAGACAATAGATATACGACCTTGGATATGCAGGAGTCAGAATATATTTTTCTATCTACTTTTATTTCCATAAGTTAGAGAATTTTGGAAAGAACGTCACGGGTGCATACTCCATCAACTGTCATACCATATTTTACTTGGATATTTTTTATACACTGTTCCATTTTAAGATCAAAACAAGCCATACCCTTGACTTTGGATACGTTCTGTTTGTCATATAAACCCTTAGAGTCTAAAATTGTAGCCAACATATCTACGTCAGCACCATACATCCCTTTTGAAACTGTCCTGTCGCCCAAAACAAATTCTAAAGGAGATTTAAATGAAGAGCATCTACTTCTTCTTCCGGAATAATGTGAACGATGAGAATAATGCGAACGATGCCCTGCAATTAACGTGAATTTTCCATTCCCATTTAATTTTATGACATTCTTCATGACGGTTTTTCTTTTGCTTGATACCGCATGCTCATCTTTATCATTTCGTAATGTATATGTATAGTCATTCGTGTCTTCTACATCATTTCCCGATATAGAAAACACCGATGCAACCAATAAAGACTTAATGATATTTGAAGCTATCTTATTCATAATTATTGTGCTTTTGCCTTTAACGCTTTGATTGTTGCATCATCCGCTCTTCCTGTGACACTAAGGTTGTTGTATGCTTGGAAGAATCTAACGGCAGTTGCAATATCTTTTGTAAACTCCGTTCTGCCGTCACTTGTCATGACAATCTTCTTTGGGTCAGGTGCAAAACCTGCTTTTGTCAGAAGGTTGACAAGTTCTGTAACGTCAGTACCCTTGTCGGTTGAAGTTTCTGAATACGACAATTCACGAGTACCAAGAATGACAGTTGTCTTGCTGTTATCCCACGACTTCAATTTATCTATGGTTGTTTGGTCGGCAACACCTGTCTGTGGCAAACCTGCATCCTTCTGGAAATGCTTAACAGCAGAGGCAATGGTTGCATCATAGAGAGAATAACCTTCTTTCTCCTTTATCCATGAACGATTGATATACAAACCAGTTGCAAGGTAGCCCGTAAGTGAAGTAACGTCACTTCCGTGAATACCAGTCTTCAAAGTTCTATCACCAATTGAGTAATCGCCTGCAGTCTTAGGCTTTGGTTTGCTATAAGACGAAGAACTGCTACGAGAACTTGATGAATAATGGCTTGAACCACCTCCGTAAGATGAGTAATGAGAGTAGTGTGATCTGTGACCATATCCACCACCACCACCGCCAGAACGATGTGACATGTGTGAACGGTGGCTGGCAATGTACTTCACATCACCATTCTTGTCAAGTTTTGCTACATTCTTGAATACCTTTCCCCATGAGTGATTTGTCTCACCGAAGAAATCATCATTATTGCCAAGGTCAGGCAAAAAATTGGATGTTTCTTCTGCTTGTGCATGAGTTGGCAATAAAGCCGCAGCAGCAGAGAGCAACAATGCCTTTATTTTGTTTTTTGCTGAATTCTTCATTTCTCTTTCGTCTTAATAAGGTTCAACCAGTAATTGTCGGGAGAGACAGCCAATAGCTGATCAAGATATTTCTTGCCGTCCTCCGTCAGATGACCACCATTGTTG
>JAQXZK010000108.1 GCA_029227175.1 Bacteroidales bacterium
GGAGAGCACACCGATTATAACAATGGTTTTGTATTTCCCGGTGCTGTAGAGCAGGGAATGATTGCCGAGATTAAACCCAACGGTACCCGCAACGTACGCGCCTACTCCATCGACCTGAAAGACTACGTAGAATTTGGTCTCAACGAAGAAGATGCTCCTCGCGCTTCATGGGCACGCTACATCTTCGGTGTTTGCCGTGAAATGATTAAACGTGGCGTAGAAGTAAAAGGTTTCAACACTGCATTTGCCGGTGACGTTCCTCTTGGTGCCGGTATGTCTTCATCCGCAGCCTTGGAAAGCACCTACGCATTTGCACTCAACGAACTTTTCGGTGACAACAAGGTAGACAAATTCGAGTTGGCAAAGGTTGGCCAAGCTACTGAACACAACTATTGCGGGGTAAACTGTGGCATCATGGACCAGTTTGCAAGTGTATTCGGCAAGAAAGGTCAGCTGATTCGTTTGGACTGCCGCTCACTCGAGTATGAATACTTCCCATTCGATCCACAAGGCTATCGACTCGTTTTGGTTGATTCTGTTGTGAAGCACGAACTGGCTTCGTCAGCCTATAACAAGCGTCGTCAGAGCTGCGAAAACGTAGTTGCTGCCTTGAAGGAAATTCATCCGGAGGTAGAACTTCTCCGCGATGCAGACATGGACATGCTCAATGAAGTGAAGGACAAAGTATCTGAAGAAGACTACAAGCGCGCTAAATACGTTATCGAGGAAAAAGAACGCGTACTCGCTGTTTGCGACGCTCTGGGTAAAGGTGATTACGAGACCGTTGGCCAGAAGATGTACGAGACACACACAGGTCTGAGCAAGGAGTACGAAGTAAGTTGCGAAGAGCTCGATTTCCTCAACGACTTAGCATTCGACTGTGGCGTTACCGGTTCACGTGTGATGGGTGGCGGCTTCGGTGGCTGTACCATCAACTTGGTAAAGGACGAACTCTACAGCACATTTGTTGAACGTGCAAAGGCTGAATTTGCCAAGAAGTTCGGTCGCAATCCAAAGGTTTACGATGTTGTTATCGGTGATGGCTCACGTCGACTTGAATAATCTGCATCTCCATCCTAAAACATGCAAGAGGCTGCTTCAGGCAGCCTCTTTTTTTCCTTTTTCTCTTTGACAGCACTGCCTCATGAAATAATAGAAACAATCATCCATAAATTATGTATTTAGACAAGAGACTCTATGTTGCACACTGTGCAAATGGCCCCTTATATCTTACCGGAAAGATGTGTAACCGCCATGGGCTGATTGCCGGCGCCACGGGTACAGGAAAAACTGTTTCCCTACAAGTCATTGCCGAAACATTCAGTCAGGCAGGCGTGCCTTGTTTCATGGCCGACATGAAAGGCGACCTCTCGGGCATCAGTCAAGCCGGCAAAATGACCGGATTCATCGAGAAGCGATGTAAGGAATTTGGCCTTGAGAATCCGACATTCGAGTCATGCCCGGTCAGATTCTATGATGTCTTCGGTGAACAAGGTTTCCCCATGCGAACCACTGTTTCGGCCATGGGCGCCCAACTGCTTTCGCGACTAATGGGACTGAACGACACCCAGACCGGAGTGCTGAATATCGTCTTCAAGATTGCAGACGACAAGCAACTACTGCTCATTGACCTGAAAGACCTTCGACTGATGCTGGACTTCGTGGGCAAGAATGCCTCCATGTTCACCACCACCTACGGGAACATCTCATCGGCCAGTATCGGAGCCATTCAACGTTCTATACTTGCCATAGAGGCTGAAGGCGGTGATAAATTCTTTGGCGAACCGGCATTCGACATCAACGACCTGATGGATGTCGAGAATGGCAAGGGCGTGATGAGCGTACTTGCTGCCGACAGGCTCATGCTCAACCCCAAGCTATACTCTACCTTCCTCCTGTGGCTCATGACAGAACTGTATGCCCAACTGCCGGAAGTTGGAGACCCGGAGCTACCCAAGCTCATCTTCTTCTTTGACGAGGCCCACATGCTGTTTGACGGCACATCCAAGGCCTTGGTCGACAAGTTAGAGCAGATTATCCGCCTCATCCGTTCCAAGGGCGTAGGCATCTACTTCATCACCCAGTCTCCGACCGATATTCCGGACACGATTCTCTCACAGCTGAGCAATCGCGTGCAACATGCTCTTCGCGCATTTACCCCCAAGGACCAGAAGGACGTGCGTGCTGCGGCACAGACTTTCCGCGCCAACCCTTCATTCAAGACTGATGAAGCCATCATGACACTTGAGACTGGAGAAGCGTTGGTTTCATTTCTGGACGCTAAGGGAGCACCTTCAGTCGTAGAGAAAGCTAAGATGCTCTTTCCGCTCAGCCAGATTGGAGCCATAACGGCAGGCCAGCGACTGGACATCCGGAATGCGGCTCCGGCACGTATCAAAGCCTACGAGCAATACTTCGACCGCGAGAGTGCCTACGAAGTACTTTCGGCCGTGAACGAAGAGATTGCGGCCCAGAAGGAAGAGGAACGCCAACTCAAGGAGGCGGCACGTGCCGAGAAAGAAGCGGCCAAAGAGGCAGCACGACAAGCCAAGGAGGCTGCTCGTGCCGAGAAGGAGGCACGACAGAAGGCTTCAGGCTGGAAGCGCACCATCTTCGGCACACTGGCCGGAGCCGTCATCACGAGTGTGGCCAGAAGCCTCGGAAACAGTGTGGGCCAATCCGTAAGCGGAGGAGGAAGCAAGTCGTCCAAAAGCAAATCGACAACAAGCAATGTGCTGGGAAAGGCGGCCAAGTCGGCCACCACGACAGCTACACGCAAACTCACGGAAGAGGTGCTGAAAAACATCTTCAAGTAACCTACTCATACACTTCATGATGAAATCACTTAAATGTCCAAAGTGCGGAAACGTATTTTCTGTCGACGAAGCAGATTATGCCTCTATCGTCAGTCAAGTGAAAAACGCAGAGTTTGAAGCAGAGGTATGCGCCCGACTGGCCGAACTCTCCGAACGCAATAAGACCGAACAAGAGTTGGCTGCAGTCAAGAGCAAACAGACCTTCCAAACTCAACTGTCGGCCAAGGAGTTAGAACTCAGCGCGAAAGAAGCCGAGATAACTCGGTTGAAAAGCGAGAAAGACAACGAACTGGCACGACTGAGAGGAGAAATGAACACCGAAATAGCCCGTCTGAAAGCTGCCATCGACCAGAGCAACGACAAGCTGCAGTTGGCCGTCATGGAGGAGCGAAACAAAATCCAACAGGACGTACTGGCCAAGGAGAACGAAATCACCCGCCTGAAGGCTGCCGCACAGTTGGAGAAACGAGAAGCACAGATTCATGAGGCAGCTCTGGTGAAACGCCACGAAGAAGAACTGCGCATGAAGCAGGAACAGGTGGACTACTACAAGGACCTGAAAACGAAGATGTCTACCAAGATGGTGGGCGAAACCCTGGAGCAGCACTGTAGCATCGAATTTGAACAGTATCTGCGACCGCTGATGCCGAACGCCTACTTTGAGAAGGACAATGACGCCAGCGATGGGAGTAAGGGCGACTTCATCTTTCGTGACTCGGAAGACGGTACGGAGTACATCTCCATCATGTTCGAGATGAAAAACGAGATGGACACCACGGCAACCAAGCACAAGAACGATGACTTCCTGAAGAAACTGGACGATGACCGAAGGAAGAAAGGATGCGAATTTGCCGTACTCGTCAGTCTGCTGGAGGCCGACAACGAACTCTATAACAACGGCATCGTCAACAAGAGCCACCTCTATCCCAAGATGTACGTCATCCGTCCCCAGTTCTTCGTCTCCTTCATCAACCTGCTGGTGCAGGCCTCCAAAAAGAGTCTGGAGTACAAGAAGCAACTCATCCTGGCCCGGAGCAAAGAGGTGGACGTGACAAACTTTGAAGCAAAGATAGAAGACTTCAAAAGCAAGTTCGGACGTCACTACGAACTGGCATCCAAGAAGTTCGGCGACGCCATCAAGGACATAGACGCGACCATAGCCAAGTTGCAGAAGGTGCGCGAGGAACTGATAGGCAGCGAGAACAACCTTCGCCTGGCCAATCAAGATACCGAAGACCTGACCATCCGCAAACTCACCTACAAGAATCCAACCATGAAGGCAAAGTTTGAGGAAGCCCGGAAGAGGACAGAAGAGTGAACAGGTCTTCTGTAGTCATAGACTGAAATCTTGCAACAGACCGATTGGGGTTAAGCCCGAATCGGTCTGTTTGTTTATGGATCAACGTATAAAGTGACCTTTTGGTTTCCTTAAAGCCAAAATCATTATTACCTTTGTTGTGGCTTTCGGTTATCGTGCGACAGATGTCAAACGAACGCGCGACGGATGTCAGGTACACATAGACGGACTGGATTACTTCTCACCCACACTGACCGTGAAAGGCAAAGTGAGGCCGAAAATACCACTGCGCGACCGCAACCGCATGGTACACTTCAAGGACATCAGCTTCCGCATGGACAAGGAACTGAAACACGCGGTGGGCAATCCGAGCATGGAGATGGCCCACTGGATTTGGACATTAACCGCTGACTGAAAACAACACTTATGATGGAACTGAACGCCGGAGTATACGAGATGCTGATCTCTCAAGCCATTCAGGAGAAGTTGGCCGACTTCCCGAGTTCGCACTATCATGTCCAGGAGGAGAACATTGACAGTGCAGAGTCAAACAAGATGCTGGCAGAATATCTGACAGAGATTGTGTCAAACATCCTGAAGACCCACTTCAGGCGAGAGAAGGCCAAAGACACCATCTCGGCCCAGGTGGATGTAGTCAATAAGATTCTGAGATTCATCGAAAAAGAATGGAAGACAGACGGCATAGAGACTCGTCCGGATCTGCTCAGTGAGGAGCATAAGCTTCACTTCCTCCGGGGCATCTATAAGAAGGTTGGGTACACCCAAGAACAGGTGGAGGCTCTGGCCAAGAACCATCCGGTGAGCGGCTATCGCGTGAGCAGTCTCTTTACAGGTGGCAACGACATCAGTATGGACGACGAGGTGAGACGGGACATCCAGACGGCAGACGAGATAGACCTCGTCGTTGCGTTCATCAAATACGAAGGACTGCGCCTGCTCATAGACGACCTGCGCAACTTTGTGGAGCGCGAGAACACACGCCTCCGCGTAATGACCACCACATACATGGGAGCCACAGACCCCAAAGCGATACGGAAACTGCACGAACTTGCCCAACTCGGGCATGTCGAGATTCGCGCATCATTTAACACGAAACAGGAGCGACTTCATGCCAAGGCCTATATCTTCTCTCGCCACAGCAACTTCGACACGGCCTACATCGGCAGCAGCAACATAAGCCGTTCGGCACTGACAAAGGGACTGGAATGGAACATGCGCGTCACCTCTGTGGAGAATCCCCACATCATCAACAAGACCAAAGCTACCTTCAACAACTACTGGAACAGCGAAGACTTTGAACCCATAGATACGGCAGAGGCTCTGGACCGATTTGAGGAAGCCATCTGGAACGAACGCCACAAAGGCTCGCGCACCACAAATGACGAAGCCTCCGAATACGTAACACGCTTCGAACGCAAGACACACCAGATAAAGGTGCTGGAGAAGTTGCAGTTTGAACGCGAGATAGTGAAGAGCAGCAAAAACCTCATCATTGCGGCCACCGGTACAGGCAAAACCGCCATCAGCGCCTTCGACTTCAAGGACTACAACAAGAGATGCTTGAAGGAGAAGGGACGTCATGCCCGCCTGCTGTTTGTCGTACATAGGGAGAAAATTCTTAAGCAGGCTCGCTCCACCTTCAGGTCTGTGATGGTGGATGGGAACTTTGGCGAGATATGGACCGGAAGAATCCAACCCGGTTTCCGCAGCAGTCTTGAACACCTGTTCATCACCATCCAGACACTCAACAACAACTGGGACACGTTTGAGAGAATGGGATCCGACTACTATGACTATGTCGTCATCGACGAGGTACACCATAGTGCAGCAGGCAGCTATCGCGAACTCTTCACGAAACTGCGGCCCGAAATCTTCATAGGCCTCACCGCCACACCGGAGCGTATGGACGGAAAGGAAATCCGTCCCGACTTCAACAATCGCTTTGCGGCAGAAATAAGATTGCAGGAGGCACTTAATCAACAGCTGCTGTCACCATTCGACTACTTCTGCGTGACAGACGACAGTGTAGACCTGAGTCTGGTAGTTTGCCGAGGTGATGCCTACGACAAATCCGAGTTAAACAGACTCTACAATAACAACACACAACGCTTTGGCATCATTCAGAGGGCTCTCGACACCTATCTGACCGACCCTCACGACTGCAAAGCCGTCTGCTTCTGCTGCAGCATTGAACACGCAGAGTTCATGGACCGTATGTTTCGTGAGCACCACTACAAGTCAATGGCCGTAACCTCTCGCAACCGAGCGGATGTTGACGAAGCCTCGATGATGCTTGCACGAGGCGAAATCAATTACCTGTGTGTAGCCGATATCCTGAACGAAGGTATAGACATACCCGAAATAGACACCGTACTGTTCCTTCGCCCGACCGAATCTCTTACAATCTTCTTGCAACAATTAGGACGTGGGCTTCGATTGGCTGACGGAAAGACCTGTCTCACCGTCCTTGACTTTGTGGCGCAAGCAAACCAGACGTACAACTACGAAAGCCGTTTCCGTGCCTTAGTCGGAAGGACATCCAACAGCATCGAAGACGAGATAAAAAACGGATTCACCTTCCTACCTCGCGGATGCTCCATCACCATGGAACGACAGGCACAAGCGTACATCCTCAAAAACATACACGAAGCCCTGTTCAACCTAACACGCCTGAGAAAAGAATGTCGCTCCTTCACGCAGAACACAGGACGGGAACTTACATACCCGAATTTCATAGACAACTTCAACCTTGACTGGCGCCTTGTCTACAAGACTCCCGGATCATGGACAAGACTCAAAGTGCAATCAGGCATTGAGGTAGCCGGTTTTGAAGCAGAAAGCAAATACACCAAACTCCTTGAAGGAGGCTTGGCACGCCTGTTCCATACCAACAGCTACGAATACCTCACCTATCTCCAAAGACTGATAGGCAACGGCATGTCCCAGATTGATAAGCCTACCAAACGCGAAGAAAAGTTCCTCCAGCTCTTCTACTATACCATATGGATGGACGAGCCCCAAAAGGTCAACAAAACCTATGGACTTGCCCTTGCCGGCATTGAGGATGCTGTGCAGTCAGCAGCCTCCATGCAGTGGTTCATGGAAGAATTGAGCTTTCTGGTTGAACTGCGAAGAAACCAGCTGAACAAGACAACAAAATGGCTGAAGATTGACGAACAGGCGGAAATCGAGCTCTACGGCTGCTACAGTGCAGACGAGATTCACCTACTCTTAGAGAATAAACTCGGACGCTGGCAAGTTCATGGAGCGCAATACAATCATGAACGCAAACTGGCTATGATATTCGTCACACTCAACAAGTCCGACAAAGAGTTCTCTCCCAGCACTCTATACGAGGATTACGCCATCTCGTCTGAACAGTTCCATTGGCAAACGAGGAACGATACACTGCGGCAAAGTGACGACGGACAACGCATCATACATCAGCAGACCAATGGCTGGAAATACATCCTCTTCGTGCGCGACTCCAAGAAAGACGAATATGGCCTTACAAATGCCTATTACTGCCTGGGGCTTATGGACTACCATTATAGCCATGGAGAATGTCCGATGAATGTCGTTTGGAACATGCAAACAAGCATCCCCGGCTTCATCCTGGAAATGTCCAAAGCCGTATAGTTCTAACTCGTAGACCAACCTATCATGACAGGCACAGCACGCAAACACATCTCCGTCGTTGCCGCCATCATCCTTCGCAATGGCAAACTCTTCGCCACCCAACGAGGATACGGAGAGTGGAAGGATTGGTGGGAGTTCCCGGGAGGAAAGATTGAACCTGGGGAAACTCCAGAAGATGCTTTGAAACGCGAAATTCGTGAGGAACTGGCCACGGAAATAGAGGTGGATGAATTACTCACTACCGTGGAGTATGACTATCCCAAGTTTCACCTCACGATGCATTGCTACCTTTGCACCATCATCAGTGGAGATTTGTCGCTACTTGAGCATGAGAATGCACGCTGGCTTGCCAGGGATGAATTAAATAGCGTGAAGTGGCTACCGGCGGATAAAGATGTGATACGCCACCTGAAAGAAAAATGGTCGGTGTATCAAGGAGTATGAAGTGGGAACAACTCCAACGGAAGTATCTGCAGAGGATGCAGCAAAATAACATGAAACGAAGAATCGTAACACCCCTTATAATGCTCTGAGATTTTTACACCCTATAAACAGCTCATCGGGAATATCGCGTAATCCGTCAGGAAGCGTGATTGATTTCAGGTTATGACAGAAGGCAAAAGCTCTGTCTGCTATCTCTTGAACACGGCAAGGAATATCAATACTCACAATGCTACAACCCCCAAAAGCACCAAATTCAATCGAAACAAGAGAAAGCGGCAATTCAACATGCTCTATTTGGGAGTACATGAAAGCTCCATACCCGATAACTTTGGTTGTTTCCAGAACAACATAGTCATTATAAGAATAGTTAGAAGAGAAAGCGACAAGCTTAGAAAGATCTTTTGTGTATATTACGCCATCAACAGAGGTAAAATGGGGATTTTCCTCATCTACATCATTAAGTTGAATGCAACAGTTTGAAAAACTACAGCCCATAAGAGACTCAACGGATTTAGGAATGTGTATATAGGTAATGCCTTTACAGCCTCTAAAGGCTTTGTATCCAATTACTTCAAGATTTTCAGGAAGATGCAAATCTGTCAGATTAGGACAAGAATAGAAACCATCTACAATTTTCAAACCTTCCGGCAAGACAAGAGTCTTTAACGAGTCTGACTCACACAATCCCGTTTCCCATTCAGAATCTTCAAGTGTGGTTTTGATGCCACGAGGGAGAACGCATGATTCCAAAAGGGTGTGGTATCCGAAATATGGCAATTCATAGCCCTCTACAAACATTTCCTCACACAAGTCAAGATGTCGAAGTGTCGGATTATCATCATCAGCATATGTAAAATTGTCAAAAAAAAGACTATAGAGTAATCGTGAAATTACGACCTTACTTAACGCAAAAAGCGTGCGACTCTCTGATGAGCCACACGCTTCCCATTTGATTATGTATTCTTATTTCTATATATGCTTACTTCACCTCCTCAAAGTCTGCATCCTGAACGTTGTCGCCATTCTGCTGATTGCTTTGCTGACTCTGCTGTCCGCCAGTCCATTGTCCCTGACCTGCAGATGACTGAGCTCCCTGAGCACCTGTCTGAGCATACATTTCAGCACTTGCTGCCTGGAATGCGCTATTCAGTTCTGCCATTGCTGCATCTATTGCTGACAAATCCTGAGCCTTGTGAGCATCCTTCAACTTCTGGAGAGCAGCCTCAATCGGAGCCTTCTTGTCGGCAGGAAGCTTGTCACCAAGTTCCTTCAACTGGTTTTCGGTAGTGAAAATCATTGAGTCTGCCTGATTGAGTTTGTCAATCTTTTCACGTTCTTTCTTATCTGCCTCTGCATTAGCCTCTGCTTCAGCCTTCATGCGGTCGATTTCTTCCTTGCTCAAGCCTGAAGAAGCTTCAATGCGGATTGCCTGTTCTTTACCTGTTGCCTTATCCTTAGCAGAGACCTTCAAGATACCATTTGCGTCGATATCGAATGTAACTTCAATCTGAGGAACACCACGACGTGCCGGAGCAATTCCCGTCAGGTTGAACTGACCGATACTCTTGTTTTGTGACGCCATTGGACGCTCTCCCTGAAGTACGTGGATGGTAACTTCTGTCTGATTGTCAGCTGCTGTTGAGAATGTTTCGCTCTTCTTGCAAGGAATGGTCGTATTTGCATCAATCAGTTTGGTCATTACGCCACCAAGTGTTTCGATACCCATTGACAATGGAGTAACGTCAAGCAATACGACACCCTTTATCTCGTTTGTCAAGACAGCACCCTGAACAGCGGCACCGACAGCTACGACCTCATCCGGATTGACACCCTTGGAAGGTACCTTGCCAAAGAAGTCTTCAACCAATTTCTGAACGGCCGGAATACGGCTTGAACCACCAACAAGAATTACTTCGTCAATATCTGAGTTGCTTAGTCCAGCGTCAGCCATTGCCTTGCGGCATGGTTCCTGACAAGCCAAAATCAACTCATGGGCCAATGCCTCGAACTTAGCACGAGATAGGGTCTTTACCAAGTGCTTGGGCACACCACCCACCGGCATGATGTATGGGAGGTTGATTTCTGTTGTCGTTGTTGAAGAAAGTTCAATCTTAGCCTTTTCAGCTGCTTCTTTCAAACGCTGCATTGCCATCGGGTCTGTAGTCAGATCAGCACCCTCATCGTTCTTAAATTCCTGTACCAACCAGTTGATGATTACCTGGTCAAAGTCATCACCACCAAGATGGGTATCACCATTTGTTGAGAGAACCTCAAAGACGCCATCGCCACATTCCAAGATAGAGATATCAAATGTTCCACCACCTAGGTCGAACACTGCGACCTTCATGTCCTTATGCTTCTTGTCAATACCGTAAGCCAGGGCTGCTGCAGTTGGTTCGTTCACGATGCGCTTTACCTCAAGACCGGCAATCTGTCCTGCTTCCTTGGTTGCCTGACGCTGTGAGTCAGAGAAATAAGCTGGTACTGTGATGACAGCTTCTGTTACTTCCTGACCCAGGTAGTCTTCAGCAGTCTTCTTCATCTTCTGCAGAATCATGGCTGAGATTTCCTGCGGAGTATACAGACGGCCATCAATGTCTACACGAGGCGTGTTGTTATCACCGCGAACAACCTGATAAGGAACGCGAGAGATTTCTTTTTGAACCTGATCCCATGTCTCGCCCATGAAACGCTTGATTGAATAAACTGTACGAGCCGGATTTGTAATGGCCTGACGCTTTGCCGGGTCACCAATCTTACGTTCGCCACCGTCAATGAAAGCTACAACAGAAGGAGTTGTACGCTTGCCTTCACTATTTGTTATTACTACAGGTTCATTACCTTCAAATACAGATACACATGAGTTAGTAGTACCTAAGTCGATTCCAATAATCTTTCCCATAATTATATGTTTTTAATTTTTTTATTCTGTTAATCCTGTCTACCCCGGATTGTTTTCCGTTCGGACGCTTAATTAATAACAAAGGCCGTGCCAAAAAGCATTTACATTATTCATATATGCCAGACACCCACATTCCGAGACCATAGATATGACATGATTTATGACAGTTTGTCAGAAAATCCGTTAAAAACAAGACACGAGAAAAAAGAGGTTCAAGAAAAAGACTGCTTTTAATTGTAAAGCTGTTCAAAAACATTACCTTTGCTAACCTAATTTTCAGTTGGAAAAGAATAATCATAAAAAACACTTGACATAAACATGGGAAAAGTACTGATTATCGGTGCAGGTGGCGTTGCTACTGTTGCGGCACACAAAATTGCACAAAACCCTGACGTATTTACTGACATTATGATTGCCAGCCGTACCCTAAGCAAGTGCGATGCTATCGTTAAGGCAATCGGTAACCCTAACATCAAAACCGCCAAGGTCGATGCTGACTCTGTAGAGGAACTCGTCCAACTCCTGAGCAGCTACAAGCCTGACATTGTTGTCAATCTGGCACTGCCCTATCAAGACCTTACCATCATGGAAGCTTGCCTGCAGACCGGCTGCAATTATCTTGACACCGCCAACTATGAGCCTAAAGACGTTGCTCATTTTGAATACAGCTGGCAATGGGCATACAAAGAGCGATTCGAACAAGCCGGTCTTACCGCTATTTTAGGATGTGGCTTTGACCCGGGTGTAAGTGGCGTGTATACCGCCTATGCGGCCAAACACCATTTTGATGAAATCCAATATCTGGACATTGTCGACTGCAACGCCGGCAATCATCACAAAGCTTTTGCGACGAACTTCAATCCTGAAATCAATATCCGCGAGATTACGCAAAAGGGCCAATACTACGAGAACGGCGAATGGATTGAGACGGAGCCTATGGAAATCCACAAGCCATTGACTTACCCCAACATCGGTCCGCGCGAAAGTTATCTGCTTCACCACGAAGAGTTGGAATCACTCGTCAAGAATTATCCTACCATCAAACGCGCACGCTTCTGGATGACTTTTGGCCAACAATATCTGAATTATCTTGACGTTATTCAAAACATCGGAATGTCACGCATTGACGAAATAACAGTCGACGCCCCACTTGCCGACGGTTCCGGTACGGCCAAGGTAAAGATTGTTCCCCTGCAATTTTTGAAACTGACACTTCCCAATCCTCAAGACCTCGGCGAGAACTACGAAGGAGAGACCTCTATCGGCTGCCGAATCAGAGGTATTAAGGACGGCAAGGAACAGACCTACTACGTATACAACAACTGCTCTCACCACGAGGCCTTCCTCGAAACCGGCATGCAAGGCGTAAGTTATACGACCGGAGTTCCGGCCATGATTGGAGCTATGATGTTCCTCAAAGGAATCTGGAAGAAGCCGGGAGTATGGAATGTAGAAGATTTCGACCCAGACCCATTCATGGAGCAACTGAACAAGCAGGGACTTCCCTGGCACGAAGTCTTTGGAGGAGACCTCGAGCTGTAATCCTCCCCCCTTTTTTTTACAACAAGAAATTCTATTAAGTAAAGAGTTATATGGAAAATACAAATAACAATGTGAATGCGGAAAAGCTCAAGGCCCTGCAGGCTGCTATGGAAAAAATCGAAAAGAACTTCGGTAAAGGTTCCATCATGAGACTGGGCGACGAGCAAGTAGACAGCATTGATGTAATCCCTTCCGGTTCTATCGGTCTGAACGTTGCACTGGGTGTCGGCGGCTATCCACGAGGCAGAATCATCGAGATTTTCGGTCCCGAGTCCTCCGGTAAGACTACGCTTGCCATTCACGCCATCGCCGAGGTACAGAAGGCCGGAGGTACAGCTGCCTTCATTGACGCAGAACATGCCTTTGACCGTTTCTATGCCGAGAAACTGGGTGTGAATGTCAGCAACCTGCTCATGTCTCAGCCCGACAATGGCGAACAGGCACTTGAAATCGCAGACCAGCTCATACGCTCATCAGCTGTCGACATCATTATCATCGACTCTGTCGCAGCCCTTACTCCGAAAGCCGAAATCGAAGGAGACATGGGTGACAACAAAGTCGGTCTGCAGGCCAGACTCATGTCACAGGCACTCCGCAAGCTCACATCATCCGTCAGCAAGACCAGCACCTGCTGCATCTTTATCAACCAGCTTCGCGAGAAGATTGGTATCATGTTCGGCAATCCCGAGACAACCACAGGTGGTAATGCTTTGAAATTCTATTCATCCGTTCGCATTGATATCAGAGGCAACTCACCAATCAAGGACGGAGACAAGGTTATAGGCAAGACTGTCAAGGTCAAGGTTGTCAAGAACAAGGTGGCTCCTCCCTTCCGCTACGCAGAACTTGACATCATGTTTGGAGAAGGTATTTCCAAGACAGGCGAGATACTTGACCTCGGTGTAGCATACGAAATCATCAAGAAGAGCGGCTCTTGGTTCAGTTATAAGGATCAGAAACTTGCTCAAGGACGCGATGCAGTGAAAAACCTGCTCGCTGACAATCCTGAATTGATGGAGGAACTGGAAGAGGAAATCATCAGTGCCATTAAAAGCGGAAAAACACCGAAGAAATAACTGGTCCTACGTTCTGCCTGCAACGCAGAACACTATATCTACCGAAGCGGCTTTGCCAATGGCATTGCCGCTTCTTTTTTTTGTATGGAACATGTGTATCGTGTTAAAAGGGGGTGCCACAATTGGCGTATCCTCATCCTGTTTCTCATCCTTCCATGACTGTTTCCCTATTATGAGGCAGTAGGAAACAAGTGAGGTTACCGGGGGGGGAACAAATCACGGGCTAATGGGTGATGTCAGGTCGGTTCAGCGAGTGACCCTCATTAACGTAAGAAAGAATCATCCCCGTTCATAAGGGAGTTCAAGCACAAAACGAGCACCCGGCTTATACGACGTATCCATATATAGTCCTCCACCCATACACTCGGCATTCACGCGAGCCACACTCAATCCAAGTCCCATTCCCTGTTTGAAGCCATCCATTTTCTTGAACCGTTCGAAGATGACCTCGACCATGTCTGTCGGGACACCCACTCCGGTATCTTCCACACAGAACACTATCCTGTCCGCTTCAGAGCCGGCCTTCAACAACACATGTCCCTTCTCCGTAAACTTAAAGGCATTATCCAGCAAAGCATCCAGAATAATCACAATACGATTTCCGTCTGTCACAATCACCTGTGTATCTTCAAATGAAGACTCAACAATCAAGCTAACCTCCTCGTTTTTACCCTTATACTGATTAGACAAAGTATTCAACAAAGCCGAGATATAGGTAGGTTCCTTCTTGGCCACAACCTTCTGGCTGTCTATCTCTGAAAGTATGAGTACGTCGTCAAACAGACGGGTCAACAAGTTGGAATTATGGGTGATAAGTTCCACAAACCTTGACTTTGTTTCTTCATCCAGAGCATCACCATCCATCGTCAGTATCTGCGAGAAGCCAACAATAGAGTTCAGCGGAGTACGGATTTCATGACTCATGTTCTGAATGAAACTTGTCTTCATTTTATCAGCAGCCTCAGCGCGTTCCTTCTCGGCAATAAGTTTTGCGTTCATCATTGACAACTGCTCCATACCCTTCTTACGAGCCCGCATACTTTTCAATGCCATCAGCAGCAACAGCAAGGCGAGAGATATGATGACAGAAAGGAACGTGATACGAAGCCTGTTCACACGTTTTTGGCCTGCCAATTCTGCCAAGCGGGAGGCATTCTGTCGCTCCAACTGCTCAAGACGCATCTGTTGGGCATCCATCTTCAGACTGTCGTTCTGCACACGTAAAGCCGAATTCTGCAAGTCAAATTCCGCTAATTCAGCCTCGTTCCTCAAGCGGTTCATTTCCAACCGGGCGTTTTCAAGCTGCAAACGTATGTTCTCCTTACTCACCTGCTCTGCCCGCTGAATATTTTCCTGCTCAATGATTCTCGTAGTCATACCCACCATGACATCCAGCATATCATACGATTCCCGGAACTTCCTCTCGTAATAGGCCTTCATCTGCTCATAGGCGCTTTTGTAGTCTCCCTTCGCCTCCAGCAACAGTTCAGTGTACTTTCCGCTCTTGTCATGTATCTTACAAAGGCTGTCGGCCATTGCATAATCCTGCCTGATAATCGCATTCTGGATGGAGCGCGTAGCATACAGGTCGTTGGAATTGCTTTTAGACCCCAGTTTCTTATGAAGTTTATCAAATTCCTCGAAGTTCTCCTCAAATGAATTCATATCCCTCATGAAAAAATAGGCTGCCAATCTCCGTCCCAACAGCTTTTCCTTGATTGACTCCGTACGAGCCACCATCAATCCTTTATTCGCATACTCTAAGGCTTTTTCATAGTTGCGCATATTGACCGACAAAGCCGCCAGCTTCTCATAAATAACGGCAGGGTCCTGATCTGTAATGTATTTCTCCATTACATCCTTCGCCTTCATATAGAATCGCTCTGCCACTCGGTTAAATCCCAGAGTGACATAAATATCTCCGGAGGAAAGGTAACTATAATATATGCCGAAATAGTATTTGTCCACCTGAGCGTCCTGCAGCATACGCTCACTCTCAATCAATGCCTCCGCATGATTTTTCTGCCTGATGTCAAGCAGGATTTTACTTCGCCTCGCAAAATATCCGTACTGCAGGTATCCATACCGGCGGGAAAGTTTCTCGCATCGCTCCACCGCCTTTAACATGGAATCCTTGTCCTTGGAACTACTGAAATGTATAACCGGAATGGTAGCAGCGATACAAACACCTTTGTAGTCCTTCAGGTCCAATGCTGTCTGGATACATTTCTCTGTCAGCGGGAGATATAGTGAGTCATAGCGATGGGCAAAGGCATCCATATACAGAGGATATACCGCATCATTGAGTTTATAGATATTGTTCTGTGCAGATACAATCCCTAATCCACTCAAGCACATGAGCAGTAGCAACCCGATAATATGTCTTGTCTTACTCACCCCATATCTGTGCTGGGTCTTTCCCTAAAATCGGGAACTGTCAGTTATTAAAATAGTAAAGGAATACGGCAACTCCTTCCAATGCCTTCTTCTTTTCGCCTTCTATTTCGATGGCAAACTTCACCTCTGCCTTTGCTGTGCCACGAAGGTTCGTCAACGACTGAAGCTCAGCTACCATACGGATGCGTTGACCAGACAATACCGCCTGTCCGAAGCGCATTTTCTCCATACCATAGTTTATGGTCATCTTCAGGTTACGGATGTCTATAATCTGATTCCACAAGTAAGGCAACAAGGACAAAGTAAGATAGCCGTGAGCAATGGTGCTGTGAAACGGACTCTCGACCTTCGCACGTTCCGTGTCAACGTGAATCCACTGATGGTCGAGGGTTGCATCGGCAAAAAGATCGATACGTTCCTGTGGCAAATCAATATAGTCGGATACGCCCAATGTCTTTCCGACATACTGCTCTAATTCTTCGTATGAATTGATAATAAGTGGTTGCATTGTATTACTCTCTTTTAATAATTATACGTGCAATAAACGATGCAAAGGTATACATTTAATCCTACAGGCACAAAAGTTCTGAATTTAATTTTGCATCTGATTCTGTTTTCATAAATTTGCATGCAGGTATTTATTTATGAAAGCAAACGCATGAGTATCAAGGAAAAGATAAAGTCTCTTATGAGCAACGAGTCGCTCAAGAACAAGTTATACATCATCATCTTCGAGTCTGACACACCGGCAGGAAAGGCTTTCGACGTTGCCTTGATATGGGCCATCATCATCAGTATACTCCTAATCATTTTTGAGAGTATGAGCGGGATTCCCATTTGGCTCAAGATTCCGTTCGTAGTTTCTGAATATATTCTCACCGCGTTCTTCACCTTTGAATACATCACCAGACTATATTGCTCTCCCGACCCCAAGAAATACGCTATCAGCGCGTTTGGTATCATCGACCTTCTGGCCACCCTACCCGTTTATCTGGCCATCCTCTTTCCTGACGCCCGCTACCTACTCATCATCAGAGCATTCAGACTGGTTCGCGTCTTCCGCGTATTCAAGCTTTTCAATTTCTGGGCAGAAGGGGAACTGCTCATCAGTGCACTGAAAGACAGTAGCAAGAAGATTGCCGTCTTCTTTCTGTTTGTCGTCATTCTCGTCATCAGCATCGGAACCATCATCTACATGGTTGAGGGGAACGAGCCCGGCACCCAGTTCACAAACATCCCCAACAGCATCTATTGGGCATGCGTCACGCTGACAACAGTTGGCTACGGAGACATCACACCGGTCACTGTCATCGGCAAGTTCCTTTCTGCTGTAGTTATGCTTCTGGGATACACTATCATTGCCGTGCCCACAGGTATCATGTCCGCTTCAATGGTTGGCATCAAAGAAAAGAGACGCAGAAGATGCCCGAACTGCAACAAATTCGAGTCTGACAGCGATGCCAAATTCTGCAAGTACTGCGGTACGGAACTGCAAAAGGAATAAAAAGCCAACGGCCATTAGACTGCAGACAAGTTTTTTTGTCCGAAACAACTCTATTCTACATATATTCCTTATCGCACAGAAGCTTCCGTCAAGGCTTGAATGGTATTTCGCACCCTTCGCTCTGTTGTCACCGGAATCTCTGTCTCACTGACTGTCACCACGCCTCCCATCGACACGTGAGGATTCGTGTAGCGCATACCGGTCTGCACACTCTCTCGCGCTGAGAAATGAAACTCCACGATGCTCGTCAGCCGGGCAATTTCCGCAATATTCGATTCATTGACTCCACACCCGGCCATGAGATGTAAGGAGCTACCTACTCGACCTTTCAGTTCCCTCAGCAAGGGGATGCCTTCATGAGCATTGGCCTGCTGCCCGGAGGTAAGCAGCCTCAACTCTCCCTTAAAATTCACGGCATCAGCCACCTCTTCCAGTTCCTCCACAGCCCGATAAGGATCGGCACATACATCAAAGGCCCGATGAAAGGTGAAATTCTTCTCTCCTGTCTCAAGCAACAACTCCTTCAGGAAGTCTTTGTCTATATGTCCGTCTTCCTTCAGACAGCCACATACGACACCGTCCACATCCATCGAGCAGGCATTCCGAATATCGCGCAAGATGATTCTTCGCTCTACCCGGCTATAGAGGAAATCACCTCCACGAGGGCGCACAATCACATGCAGCAAGCATCTGTCCAACAATTCGCGAGCCGTTTCTATCGTGGCAAATGACGGCGTGGTACCTCCCTCGGGCATCCCTGCACAAAGTTCCACACGGTCGGCTCCTGCACGTTGAGCCGCCAGACAACTATCCACCGAATTGGCACATACTTCAAACTGATAATTCATTTTCTTCACCTATATAACCCCCAATCAGTCATTTAGATTTGGAATAAAAAAGAACCCTATAAGACTCCGACAGTGGGACCTCTTACAGGGCTCTTTATGGGGTTTTGTCGTTTTTGTTTACTTACTTCGCATAACTTACAGAACGTATTTCACGGATAACCGTGATCTTCACCTGACCCGGATAGGTCATCTCGTCCTGAATCTTCTTGGCAATTTCAGTAGAGAGACTTTCGGTCTGCTGGTCGTCAATCTTGTCTGCACCAACAATGACACGCAACTCACGACCGGCTTGGATAGCATAGGTCTTGACAACGCCCGGATAGGTCATAGCCAACTGTTCCAAGTCATTCAGACGCTTGATATAGGCCTCTACGATTTCCCGACGGGCTCCCGGACGGGCTCCGGAGATCGCATCACATACCTGAACAATCGGTGCCAACAAGGAGTTCATCTCCATTTCGTCGTGGTGAGCACCAATGGCGTTGCAGATGTCTGGCTTCTCCTTATACTTCTCGGCCAGCTTCATACCATAGAGTGCGTGAGGAATTTCCGGTTCCTCATCAGGCACTTTACCTATATCGTGCAGCAATCCGGCTCGCTTTGCCTTCTTCGGGTTCAGACCCAGTTCGCTCGCCATTACCGCACAGAGGTTGGCAGTTTCGCGTGCATGCTGCAGGAGGTTCTGACCGTATGATGAGCGATATTTCATTTTACCGATGATGCGAATCAACTCCGGATGCAGGCCGTGGATACCCAGGTCTATTGTCGTACGCTTACCTGTCTCAATAATTTCTTCCTCCACCTGCTTCTTCACCTTGGCAACGACTTCCTCGATGCGTGCCGGATGAATGCGGCCGTCAGTCACCAACTGATGCAAGGCCAGACGGGCAATCTCACGGCGTACCGGGTCAAAGGCAGAAAGGACGATTGCTTCCGGGGTGTCGTCCACAACAATTTCCACACCGGTTGCTGCTTCGAGCGCACGGATATTGCGACCTTCACGACCGATGATACGTCCCTTGATTTCGTCCGAATCAATATGGAAGACCGTCACACTGTTTTCAATGGCCGTTTCGGTCGCCACACGCTGGATGGTCTGAATTACGATGCGCTTAGCTTCCTTATTGGCCGTCATCTTGGCGTCATCCATGATGTCATTGATGTAACTCTGAGCCTGTGTCTTGGCCTCTTCCTTCAAGGATTCGACCATGCGTTCCTTCGCTTCCTCGGCAGAGAGTCCTGAGATAGCTTCAAGCTTAACGATTTCCTGACGTTGCAACTCGTCCAGTTCTTCTTTCTTCCGCTCGCATGCAGCTACCTGGTTTTCATAATTGGCCTTTGCAGCCTCTGCTTCTGCCTTCCGACGCTGCAACTCGTCCTGACGCTGGTTCAGTGAGAGTTCGCGTTGTTTCAGTCTGTTTTCAGCCTGCTGAATCTTCTGATTGCGCTGCTGGACTTCTTTTTCCAGTTCAGACTTCTTGTTCAGGAACTTCTCCTTCACCTCAAGCATTTTATTTTTCTTAATCACCTCGGCTTCTATTTCGGCCTCACGAATGATGGTTGCCACCTTATTCTTCAAACCCTGCTTGAAGACGAGATAGGCGATACCTACTCCGGCGAGCAAACACACCACAGCGATTACTACTACAAGTATTGTCGTCATATACAGTTTTTAATATTATTTGGTTATTAAATAAAAAAAGCACTGATATTGGGGAGCAACCTTCATCCATGAAGGCCATCACCAATCAGTGCGCTTTGATTTCTCTTTTTTTAAGTTTATTTACCGATTTCCTTCAGATAATCATCCAAAAAGTCGGTAAGTCGATTCACCTGTTGAACATACGGAGCCGTATCGTTACGTTTCTTTTCCTTCAAGCAATCATACGCGAACTGATATGCCACCAATGGGAATATCTTATCCAGGGACAGCCCCTCATAATGTTGCTGGTAGGTGTTCAACATCAAATTTACCTGCTTGGCAGCCTTTCTAACCAACTCTTCTTCTTCTCTTGCGATTGTCAGATTATAGTTTAGTCCGGCTATCTGCAGATTGATATTTATTGTATCGTTCATACACCGCGTCTTTATACGTTAATCAAGGCGATGCATCTATCGACTTCGCGCACCAATTTGGCCAATCGCTTTCTGGTAGCTTGGATGTCACCACCGTCCAGACTCATGACCAATCCACTTTTCAAGTCAGTATATTCTTTGTTTAACTGCTGATACTCCGCCTGTTGTTCCATCAAAGAGCCCTCAAGTTCAGTCAGCCGTTGTTTCAACTGAGCGTTTTCTTCCGTCAACTTGGTATGGAGATGTAGCAAATATCTCAACTTAGTTTCGAAATGGGCGAATAGCTTAGCATCTTCTTCCGACATCAATATACTGAATTTGTAGACAAATATACGAGAAAGATATAATTCACAAAAATAAAACACGGAAGAAAATTTATTTTTCTTGTTTTTTCTGCCAAAACATCTCTCATAAGCCACTTTTTTAGTAGGTTTGCGAAAAAAAAATTATCTTTATCATTGTTTCTATGAATTTTAGACTTTACATCCCACTTATTCTTTGCGTGTTTTTCTCACTGTCCGTTCAGGCACAGTCCCTCGCAGACTCGCTGGCTATTGTCCATGCTCGTTGGAACACTAAAGAACTGCAGAAAGGACTTACCTTCCGGCACGCCCGCTTCGACTGTCTGTACGATGTTCCGCAAAATATTGTCATCTACGAAATCAATCCAAAGAAATACAAATTTACCATCTGCAATCACCATGGAATGGTAGCCACTTCCCAAATGGCCGAGCTCAATCATGCGGTTGTCGCCATCAACGGTTCGTTCTATAATATGCAGAACGGTGAGACGGTCTGCTTCCTACAGGAGGAAGGTACCATTGTGGGCATGACGACAAGCAAGAAGGCAAATCCGGAAACAGGAGTATCCACCACGAACGTCACCGGAGCTGTCGAGATAAAGAAAGGCAAGATAAAGATTCTTCCTTGGGACCCCGATAGCGAGACGTCATACGCCAAGAAGCATACTTCCGTTCTGGCTTCCGGACCGCTGCTGCGCCTGAAGGACAAAGACCGGAGTCTCGCCCGCAGTTCCCGCTCGTTTGTCACCACCAAGCATCCACGAAGTGTCATTGCACGGACAGCAGACGGTAAAATTCTACTCATCGTCGTTGACGGACGCCGAAAAGGCATTGCCGAAGGCATCAACCTCCCCGAACTGACACACTTCACGCGCATCATGGGATGCACCGACGTACTCAATCTGGACGGAGGAGGCTCGTCTACACTATGGGACACCTATCAGGGCATTACCAATATGCCAAGCGGAAACCGTGAACGCAATGTTGCAAACTCCATATTCATCCAATAAGACTACACACATGTATACCGTCATCAAAACCATAGAAGTTTCGGGAGCCCATCGTCTGAACCTCTCTTACAGGAGTAAATGTGAGAATCTGCACGGCCACAACTGGAAGATTACCGTCTACTGCCGCTCCAAAGAGCTCAACCGGGACGGAATGGTTGTCGACTTCAGCCACCTGAAAGATATCATCAAAGAGAGACTTGACCACCGGTACATCAACGACATTGTCGACTTCAATCCTACGGCAGAAAACATCGCGCGCTGGATAGCCGATCAGATTCCAACCTGCTTCAAGGTCGAGGTACAAGAGTCGGAGAACAATACTGCCGTCTACGAAAAAGACTGAATACTCATGTATAAGGTCAACGAAATATTCTACAGCCTGCAGGGAGAAGGTTTTCACACCGGCACACCCGCCACCTTCGTTCGCTTCAGCGGTTGCAACCTGCGTTGCAGTTTCTGCGACACCCGGCACGAAGATGGTGTCTTCTTGACAGCCGACGAGATACTGCAAGAGGTGACCAAGAACCCTGCACGAACCGTTATCCTCACAGGCGGAGAACCATCCCTGCAGATAGACGAAAATCTCGTTTCCGCGCTTCACAAGGCTGGGAAATATCTCTGCATCGAGACAAACGGAACCGGAACGCTTCCTCCAGACATCGACTGGGTTACCTGTTCGCCCAAGCAGGGTACAAAGATTGTCCTGACACATATCGATGAACTCAAGGTGGTCTATGAAGGACAGGACATGAAACCCTACGAGCAGATTCCGGCCACACACTATTTTCTCCAACCGTGTTCGTGTCTGAACACCGAAGCTGTCATCGACTACGTCCTGCATCATCCACTGTGGAGACTCAGCCTGCAGACGCACAAGCTTATCAACATCAGATAGCACTCCGCTACGTGCAAGGGAGGGTAACCATTTGTAGGTATTTGGGAGGACAGAATTCCATCGCTTGACTCCCCTAAAATGGGTATTGTGCAGACGTGGATTTTTCCATTACTTTGCACGATAAAAACAATGTAACGGAAACATGAGCTACAAGACAACAGACAAGATGAACACCGTCATCACGCGTGACTATACGCTGTTGCAGGTGATGAGCCGATTCGGTCTGTCATTAGGATTTGGAGACAAGACCGTGTCAGAGGTCTGCGAGCAAAGTGGAGTGGACGCACAAACATTTCTGGACGTAGTGAATTTTCTGGCAGACGGACATTTGCCGGATACAGCCGACCTATACTCTGGACGTCGCATTCCGGCTCTCATGGCATATCTGAAGAATGCTCATTCCTACTTTCTTGACTTTAAATTGCCGACCATCAGACGCAAGCTGATAGAAAGTATCGACTGTTCGGCAAACAATGAAATTGCCTTCCTCATTCTGAAGTTTTTCGATGCCTACATTGAAGAGGTCCGCAATCACATGAACTATGAAAACGAGTTTGTTTTTCCTTATGTGGAGGCGTTACAGGACAACAGAGCGCACCAGAATTTCAGTATGCAGGTCTTTGCAAGCCATCACGAGAACATCGACGAGAAGCTGAAGGAACTCAAAAAAATCATCATCACCTACTACCCTACACGGGCCGACAACAATGCCTTCTATAGCGTTTTGTTTGATATCTTCACCGCAGAAAAAGACTTGGAGCAACACAATGCCATTGAGAACAAACTCTTCATCCCTGCTGTCCTCCAATTTGAGAAGGAGGTAGCAAAGAATCTCCAACAGGCCGGAGAAACACAGATGCAGTCGACAGAGGAGGAACTCTCCAAACGCGAGCGTGAAATCGTGATATGTGTCGCCAAAGGAATGACCAATAAGGAGATTGCCGACCAACTCTGTATCTCCATCCACACCGTCCTGACCCACAGAAAGAATGTAGCCAGGAAACTCCAGATTCACTCTGCCGCCGGAATCACCATCTACGCCATCGTCAACAAACTGGTCGAACTGAAAGACATCAAGGACATCTCCCTGATTTCATAGCCGCTGATTGTACGCTAATCCCCCAATCGGCTACCCCCCCAATACGGCATCAGGGCCGGCTCCCGCAATGTGGAGTCGGCCCTGTCCGGTTACTTAGACCTTACGTAAAAACCAATATAGCGCCCATAGGCAAAAGCAATTATCTCACAATAGATTTGGGGTTATCTGTCATTCAGCATTTCCCTGATATGCGTTATGTACCGCTGCCGGATGCCTTCGTTCTCACCCAGTCCCTGCATGCACACCGTAACGCGAAAGCCCTGTTTCTCCAGTTCTTCCTTCCACACTCCGGCAATGTCTTCCTTGGTGTGATTGCCACACACCAGCAGCAGCGGCACCAAGGTGACAGCCTTGGCACGGTTCTCTTTCAGTCGGTATAGAGTGGCCTCCAAAGTGGGATAACCCTCAATGGTGCTGACATGACGGTTCTTCAGTCCGCGAGCCTTCATCATGAAGTCAAGCATGGCATAGGTTGCCGTGCTTGGCAGGCGATTGCCATGCCCCACATAGACGACATCCTCCTTCTCTGCCTGCCGACCTGCGGCCAGCAGGTCAACCACGGCCTTACAGTCCTCTACCGTATAGAGCAAGGGGGTACCCACCCTAAGCTCATCGAAAAATGGTCTTACCTTGTCGGCATCACTACGTACGGAGGCCATTTCGCTTCCTTCTATCAGCGTTGTGCTCTGGATATACACCTTCCGGTAACCTTCGGCACGCAGTTTCAGCAGCGCCTCCAGAGGACTGTCTTTGTGGACACCTTCCTTAGCAAGTTTCTTCCGTACGACCGGAGAGATATAGGCCTCCCGCACCTCCCATTCCGGGAATGTATCCCGGGCTTCCCGGGTAATGACATCCAGTGTCCGGGCGCGTGTTTCGGCATCGGAACTCCCATAATGGGCTATCAGCAAGGCCGTCTTTTCGGTCTGTGCAAAGCCCAACAGACTACTTCCCAATACATAGAGTATCATTAAAAACCTTTTCATATCCTTATTTATTGTTACTGGTTTGTTATTCGGTTTACAGGTCGTTTTCTAGAACCCTTATCATATCGAAGAAGTATTCGCCACCCACTTCTGCTCCTTTCTCTACCGTTCCGGTTGAAATGTCATACACGTAGATAATCGAGTTTTCGTCTGCCTCCGTATTTACTCCGATGAAAGCCTTTCCGTTGAAGATGACGGAACGTTGAGAGAAACGTCCTCCGCTATAGGCTATTTCCTTACCCCCATAACTCAGTCTGCTTCTGCTGCCTGTGCTAAGGTCTATGATGGAGTAGTAGTGGCTGTAGCTGTCTATATTCGTTCCTGAAGCGTCATTGCGGCCATAGGCCAGGGCCTTGTTGTTACCCAGATACTGGACGGTCAGCAGTTTTCCGTCGGCATCCTTATAGCCATTGTACGACGAGTCAAAGGTATATGCACCGGACTTGATACGTAGCAGCATGCCCTTTTCTATCTCGTCCTCGTCCGTGAAACATGCCAAATAGAGATTGTCATCCTCATCGTACATCACACAGTCCTGCATCAGCTGGCCATAAGCACTCCCCGCCATTTCGCTGTCGACCGGTGCCACGATGTCCTTCTGTATCACTTCCATGGTAGAAGCATCAATGACAGCAGTGCGGAAGCGTGACTCATTGGTGGCCCGCATGGGGTTGGACGTGTCCTTATCTCTCTTGGCATAATAGAAGTAGAACAAACGGTTATCTGATTGGCGGTAGGTCAGGATGCCCGATGTGGTCAGGAACTCCCAGTCTTGGGGAACACTGATGGGCAGAGTACCCTCGGCAACGATGGACATGTCCGTCGTGTTCAGTTTTGTCCAGATTATTTGTGTCTTTTCTCCGTTGGCCGACATGACGACAAGTGTCTGGTCATCTGTCCAGGCATGTGCATAGTTGCGCACCTTATAGGTATTGCTCCTGAACGGGCGTTCGGCCACTACCTGCACCTGGTTGTTCTTTATCTGATATTTCACGAAGCGGTCATTGCTTGAAGGAATCTGATAGTAGTATTTTCCCTTGCTGATACACTCCATGGCGTAGTCTCCCAGTTCCGTTCCCTCGCCCTTGATGCTGATAATTCCCTTGTCAGCCGATAGTTTGTCGGTGCTGTTGACAATGGTCGTGTTCTTGCTGCTCATACCGCCGTGCTTGCCCACGGTCAGGAACAAATCAAAATGATAGTCTTCCTCGACAACAGAAGGTTGCTCGGGTTCCAGACCCGGGTCTTCGTTTTCTGTACAGGCCGCGAATGAGCATGCCATCACGACCGCCACAATGGCAGAGATAGTAAAATTAAACTTTTTCATTTTCATAATGTGGTTAATATAATTACTTAGTTGATGAATAATCTGAATTTGGTCACGAATGTCCGTCCGGGCTTTTGCAGTTTGTAGTTATCATAGACGGTTTCGTCGAGGAAGTTGTTACATTCGAGCGCGAGATTGTAGCGCCCGTTTCCCCACGAGTAGACGACATCCGCATTGCAGACGTGCTGCGAGGGAATACGTGCCTTGGTGTCGCGGTTGCCATAGGCCTCCCATGTCAGGAAGTACCAGTGAACCCACTGGAAGCTGCATCCTATAGTCAGCCTACTGCCGGGTAGCAGAAGATGGCGGAAGGTGTAGTTGGCCCCCGCACTGCCATAGAGCCAGGGACGGTTGGGCACACGGTTCTGATAAGTGGCCGAGGGCTTGCCGTCTTCCTTATACTCCTGCTGGTCGCGTGCATCCTGACAGCTGACATTGGCCGTCACCTGCAACCGGTTATCCCAGTCATAACGCACCTCTCCCTCCCCTCCCTTGATGTGGACAGCGGGAGCGTTGACATATTGCAGCATGCCCTCTTTTTCAATGATGGAGGTCTGGATGTAGTTGTCTACGTAGCGCAGGAATCCGGACGCCTCGTAAGAAAGCGTATGTCCGGCTGCCGGACGGTATGTACCGAAAAGAGTAAGATTGGCATTGTGGCTTTTCTCCGGTTCCAGGGCCACATTGGCATAGACCGTGGTTCCGTTGCCTAACAACTCGCGTGCAATCGGCAGGCGGACGCTGCGCTCATAGGAGACCTTGACGGCCATCGGTTCCAGGAACTTGTAACGCATGCCTGCTCCATACCCCACATGGTTCTTCGTGACGGAACCCTGCACCTTGTCCGAACCCGTAACGCTTGACTGGTCCGTCTGGCGGATGTCGGTATGGTTGACATAATCCTTGACGAAAAACACGTTCTGCATCCGTTCGTCAAACAGGGACTGGCTGTACGTCAGCCCGAGGATGTGTTTGGTTACGGCATCATTGGAAGGAGCGAAGGTTCTGTCCAAGTCGTCATAGCGATTGTTTCCCGTACGGTTTGCCTGATAATTCAGATTGAAGCCATGCCGGCTATTCAGGTGATAATCCATATTGGCACGCACGATGGTCAGCGGCCGCTTATAGTGGCGTATGGAACGCTCGCTTCCCCTTATCTCGTTTCGCTGACTGACGATGTAATCCCCGTCCCAGTAGTATTTTCGATAGGCGGTGTCCAAGGTAACGGAATGGTCGAACGTCTGAGACAGGGCAAGATTCAGGTCCATCCCTTTCACGAAGAGATTCCGCTTACGGTAACGCGCCGAGAGGTTCCACGATTCCGCATTACGCTCTGCTGCCCCGTATACCTTTGTCTGCACGGAACCGGTCTGCAACTCCTTGTCTGTCTTTGAGTAGGAAGCCGAAAGGAAGAGTTCATCGGCCCAACTGCGGTTCTTTACACCGGCCTCAATCTGAGCCAACAGAGAGAAGTAAGCGTCGTGAAAGCGTTTGGGATTGCCATAGACAAAGTTGTCGCCCGTCTCGTCGCGCATCTGGACATCCTTCATCCGATAGTCGTTCTTCGAGTAGTTGACGCCTATGGTGGGACGGACGATGAGTCCCGTATGCCGTTCGGTCAACTGTGCGTTCAAGTCTGCCCGATGGGTGTGATAAGAGGCGATGCTGTAAGAGGCGTCCAGATAATTCCGCTGCTCTGTCTTGGTAACGATATTGACGGCACCGCCCAAGGCATCTGTCCCCAATGAGGCCGGCACCACGCCCTTGTAGATTTCCACCCGGTCTATGATATTGACCGGCAGATTGGCAAGCGTGACCCCGCTGCCTTTACTGTCGAGAGGCACTCCGTCAAGGAAATAACGCACCGAGTTGCCGGAAAGCCCATTGATGGAGAGATCAAAGTCAGACCCCACTCCACCTTCCTCACGGACATTGATGCCGGTGGAACGGCTCACCAGGTCGTTCAGGCTGTTCAGCGAGTTGATGACCGGCTTCACGTCGAGGGCATTGAGTGCGAGGGCGCTCTCCCTCATCTTTTGTGTCTGCGACTTCCCATACACCTCGACAGACTTGAGCAGGATGGCATCTTCCTCCAAGACAAAGTCCTGGGTTTCGTTCTGCCGAATGACAGACGACCGTTTCAGCGTTTTATAGCCTACGGCAGAGACCACCAGGGTCATCTCTCCCGGATGCACCCGCAAGGAATAGATACCACGTTCGTCCGTATAAGTGCCCGTCGTCGTATGCTCTACGGAAACGGTGACAAACGGCAAAGGATTTCCCTGCTTGTCGGCAACAACACCCGAAACGACCACACTGTTTTGGGACATCGCCGGTGGCAGGCATAGCCAACTTGCAAGAAATAATAATGTACGAATAAAGGAACACATGTTGCGTCTAATTGTATTTGGATTGTTCGGTTATTTTGACACTGCAAAAGTATGAACTTCTCGCAGTGACCGAAATACCCAAAAATGGCCATATTTCAGACGCAGACAGCCGGATTCCGCTACTCTCTTCTACTCATTTGTGTGTAGTGTTTCCTCCTTACTGTCCTGGGTGGATTTTTCTCCTTATATAATTTATGCCCAGAACTATTCCCGTCAAGGAGACAGCCGTTCCCCCAAGAAGCAACACCCAGAGAACGAGCTTTCTGAGCGTAGCATTAGAGTTCAGTCCGGGAAGACGCATGCGGTGCAAGGCTGTATAAGACCAGTATTTAAAGCGGGATGACGTATTGACATAGCGAATGACACCCGTTTCGGGTTGGATATAATAAACACTTCGGTCGGCATCATTCACCGTGACCTTCCAGACCGGCAGCTGAGGACGCCCGCGATACATGCTGCTCATATCTCGATAATAGGTCTCAAAACGTGAGATCTGTGACGCCTCAACCGATACGCCCTTCGTGGTGTATGTGCTGTCACCGGCATATATGCTTTCGACCCCCGTGCGTATTTCCTCTCCCGACAGGTTCAACGGGCGGAGCAAGGTGTCGGCAGCATCGATATAGTACTCTCTTTTCCCATCCTGCACCGTGTAGTAAGGATGTTCCCGGAAGTTGCTCCACTCTATCTGCAAGGCCTGGGGATATGCCTCTATGACGCGACGATAGTCCAGCGCGTATTGTTCCGGCCGGGGAGCATGAGCACGAAGCGTGCGCACCGGATTGGTCTTTAAAGCCGGTTTATGAATCCACTCCGGAACATCGGCAACCGACATCATGCCGCTGAACGTAAAGGTGAGTACAAATAACCCGAAAAATATGCCGGATACGTAATGCCAGTGAAACCACCTTTTACGGTAGGGAGAGAAACGGCGGAAACGCCTGCGACGTGTCCTTTGCCAGACGTCTATCGTCACCCAAAAGCCGGCAATGACCATCAAGCAACCCAGGGCTGACAAGCAGATGACAAACTTACTCCATAAATCAGTGTCCTGTCTCAACACCGTGAAATACACCCAATGAGGAATCGCTCCCATCCATGCCCAAAAGCGCTCGCTACCGGTGGAAAACTGCAACACTTCCCCATCCTGGGCACTCAGGTAGAGTTGCGACTTCTCGCTGTCGGCAAAAAAGATTTTGTAAACAGGCATGCTTCGTTGCAGTTCGCTGTACGGAATCCACTGATCGATGGCATGCAATGTATCAATGCGATTTACAGGGGCAGAACACCACTGTGCCGCTATGCGTGACAGGCTTTTACTGTCTGCAAACGACAGCGAATCGAGTGTAGACGAATCGAATCGAAACGCTCTCTTGCCAGTATTGACCAAGAAGAAAGTCTTTCCCAGATTACGGTTGAGAGACAAGTTCTTGACCTTCAGACCCTTCGGGAGGCGTGCCATCACCTCTGCCATATCCGGCAAGGAATCACCCGATGCCGCAAGCACTTCCTGCCGTTGCAACTTTTCCTTCACACTGACACGAGGAAAACGATGGTACATCATCACAAACCCCGAGAGAAACCACATTAAGAACAATACACACAACAGCGTGCCAAGTACCCGATGAACGGTGTACATCAATCTGGTAATAAAATGTATCATTGGTCCTTTCTTTTTGGGAGGCGAAGATAGGAAAATCTTACAACTATATGAAATACCCAACCTTGGGTATTTTGCAGTCTGCCTTTAACCTAAACCGGTCAATAGAACGCTGATAAGCCCTCTTGCCACTGAAGGTAAATGCTTCCCGCCTTTCCGCTTCCCGGACTTCCTCCTGCCGGGGTGTTTCCGTCAGACTTGCTTTTCGTGTTGTCTGGGGATATTGTTGTTGTACCGTTGCTTCCAGACCTGCCATCTCCTGCCGCGCTTCCGCCTGTGCCACTACTGCCACCTCCTTGACTGACGGTTGCCGGAGTGCCTATTTGCGCACCGCCTACTTTGGAAGTGACTGTGCCACTGCCTGTTCCATGGCTGCCGTTGCCCGGTGTCGGGGCCTCTGTGCCTGCGCCCTTGTCTGCTGCCGGTGTGTTTGTGCCTGCTGCCGCTGTGTCGGCACTCTCCCCTGTCGTGTCTACGGCCGGACGCCTGCTGCGGCCCGCCTCACTCAGCTCCAGCCGGGCCCTCTCGGCACGGATGAAGTCCATGAGTTCAGACAGCTTCCCCTCCGTGTCCATCATCTTCAGACCGTTCAGGGCGGCAATCAGCCG